>NZ_DASRXZ010000050.1:0-28886 GCF_035687345.1 Microbacterium sp. | reverse complement strand
GTGGTGCCGCCCGTGTAGATCCACAGCTCGGTGCCGTCGATCGCGGCGGCGGGCAGCGGTGCGTCGCCCGCGACCGCGTCCTTCCACGCGAGGCCCGGCGCCTCAGCGGTGTCGTCGTCCGTCACGGAGATGAGGAGCACGTCGTGATCCGCCCGCTCCTCGGCATCGACCGCCACCGACGTCAGCGAGGTCGGGTAGACGAGCGCGGCGGCGCCCGAGTCGTCGAGCAGCGCCGCGACCTCTCCCGCCCGAAGGCGGAAGTTCAGCGGCACCGGCGTGTACCCGGCCGCGAGGCACGCGAACTGCGTGATGAGGAACTCGGGGCGGTTGTAGAGGAGCATCGCGACGCGATCGCCGGTCTTGAGGCCGTGCGCCGCCAGGGTCGCGGCGAGCGCGCCCGCCTCGCGCGCGAAGCGCGAGTACGTCCACTCCTCGCCGTCGATCGTGAGGATCGCGGTGCGGTCGGGCAGAGCGCGCGCGACCGCCTGCCAGATGTCGGCGTAGTGCGCGCGCATGTCAGTCCTTCGGAGGTCCGGAGTGCTGCGCGTCGGCGGCGAGCTCGGTGCGCCAGGCCTCGTCGATCTGCTCGGGCGACCAACCGCCGTCCTGGTTCATCGTGCGCAGCACGGCGGGGTGCGCGTAGAGCGTGAGCCGGTCGCCGCCGATGCCGATCGCCTGTCCGGTGACGCCGGCCGAGGCATCCGATGCCAGCCACACGATGAGCGACGCGACGTCCTCGGGCGTGCCGAGCGCGTGGTCGCGGCGGTACAGGGCCGGGATGCCCTTGCCCGCGACGTAGTCCTCGTACACCTGGGTGTACGCCGGGATGGTCGCGGTCATGGGCGACAGGGCCGTCGGGATGACCGCGTTCGCGGTGATCCCCGCGCGCGCGAGCTCGAGCGACCACGTGCGGGCCATTGCGACCAGGCCCGCCTTCGCGGTGGCGTAGTTCGTCTGGCCGAAGCTGCCGAACTGCCCCGCGGGGGATCCGATGAGGATGATGCGCCCGGGGATCCCGTTGTCGCGCATGTACGTCGCCGCGGCGCGGCCGGTCGTGAACGAGCCGCGCAGGTGGGTCTCGATGACGATGTCGAAGTCGTCGTCGCCCATCTTCCACAGCACGCGGTCGCGCAGCACGCCGGCGTTCGCGACGAGGACGTCGAGGCGGCCGAAGGTCTCGACCGCGGCTGCCACAAGGGCGTCGGCGGTCTCGGTCGGGCCGACAGGTGCGACCACGGCCGTGGCGCGGCCGCCCGCGGCGTGGATGTCGGCGACGGTCTGGGCGGCGGTCTCGGCGTCGACGTCGTTCACGACGACGGCGGCTCCCGCGTCGGCGAGGGCGAGCGCGTACGCGCGGCCGAGGCTGCGGCCCGCGCCGGTGACGATGGCGACCTTGTCGTCGAGACGGATGCTGTCAGGAGCGCTCATTTGTAGTACCTCAGCACGAGCTCGGCCACGCACGCGGGCTTCTCGACGCCCTCGATCTCGAACGTGACGGGCACCTCGATCTGCCAGCCGCCGCCGACGTCGGTGACGCTCGCGACGCGGCCGTGGACGCGGACGTTGGATCCGGACGGCACGGGCGCGGGGAAGCGCACCTTGTTCATGCCGTAGTTGATGCCCATGCTCGCGCCCGTGATCTGGAAGATCTGACGCATGTGCGGCACGACGAGGCTCAGCGTCAGCAGCCCGTGCGCGATGCGCGTGCCGAACGGGGTCGACGCGGCGAAGTCCTCGTCGATGTGGATCGGGTTGTCGTCGCCGGACAGCTGGGCGTAGAGGTTCACCTCCTCCTGCGTGATCGGCCGCCAGCTGGAGGGACCGAACGTGCGGCCTTCCAGCTCGGGCAGCTCATCGACGGTCGCGGACACGACGTTCTCGGCCATCACACCTCACTCGCTGCTTCGCGTCGCGCGACTCGGGCGCCGCGCTCCGGAGCGTCTTCGCTCGATTGTCAGGCTACCTGAAATATCTGCCGAGTGCCAAAGCGCCCTTCCGCAGAATGGAACCGGCCGCCCGAGTGGATGGTTCGGGCGGCCGGAGCCTGTGGGCGACAGCGGGTCAGAACCGGATGCCGCCGCGGATGTTGCGACCCTCGACCATGTCGAGATAGCCCTGGTTGATCTCGTCGAGCGTGTACATCTTCGTGATGAGCTCGTCGAGCTTGAGCTGCCCCGCCTCGTACATCTGCAGTTGGCGGGGGACGTCGGCGCGCGGGTTCGCGTGGCCGTAGATCGTGCCCTGGATGCGCTTCTGGTAGCGCGTCAGCTCGAGCGGGCTGATCGGGATGCTCGTCTCGCGATCGGGCGCGATCCCCGTGATGACGGCGACGCCGCCCTTGCGGATCGCCGACACGGCCTGGGCGACGTGCTCGCCCTCCACGACGCCCACCGAGACGATCGCGCGGTCGGCGCCCTGCCAGTTCGTGATCGACCGCGCGAAGTCGGCGGCCTCGTCCATCGTCGCGAACGCGTGCGTCGCACCCAGCTTCAGTGCCGACTCGCGCTTGAACTCGACCGGGTCGACGGCGATGACGGCGACCGCGCCGGCGTGGTGCGCGCCCTGCACCGCGTTGATGCCGATGCCGCCGATGCCCATCACGATGACCACGTCGCCGGGCTGGGTCTCCGCCGCGTAGACCGCGCTGCCCCACCCGGTGCCGACGCCGCATCCGAGCAGCCACAGCTTCTCGAGGTCGGCGTCCTTCGGCAGCTTGATCGCGGAGTCGACCGAGACGAGCGTGTACTCCGAGAACGAGCCGACCTGGCACATCTGCCCGACCTCGGTGCCGTCGGGCAGGGCGAAGCGGTAGCTCTCCTCGTCGTCGAAGCGGTGGCCGGCGAGCAGGAAACGGCCGCGGTCGCACAGGTTCGTCATGCCCGACGTGCACCAGCGGCACTTGCCGCAGCTCGGGATCCACGTGAACACGACGGCGTCGCCGACCTCCCACCCGGGGGTGTTCGGGCCGACGGACTCGACGATGCCGGTGCCCTCGTGCCCGCACACCATGGGCAGGTGGCCCGCGACGCTGTCGCCGGTCATCATGTGGTAGTCCGAGTGGCACATTCCGGCGGCGACCATCCGCACCCGGATCTCGTTCTGTCGCGGGTCGCCGACCTCGACCTCGGCGATCTCGAACTCTCCCGGGGCTTCGCGGACGATAGCGGCGCGGGACGTGATGGGCATTGCTCCTCCTTCGGACCAAGCTGATGAGCGACGGCGCTCAGTGTCAGGCTACCTGTAATTCAACACGGGGATGTCGAGACGGATGCCCCGACCCCCGCTCAGCGGAAGATCGACGTGCTCTCGCGGTAGTTCTCGACCGCGTCGGGGCCGAACTCGCGGCCGAGGCCCGACGCCTTGACGCCACCGAAGGGCGAGCCCAGGTCGGGGCGGTAGCCGTTGATGCCGATCGAGCCGGTCTGCACGCGGCGCGCGACCGCCTGCGCGGCATCCGGATCGGCGCTGAAGACCGCGCCGCCGAGGCCGTAGGTCGTCGCGTTGGCGATCCGCACGGCGTCGTCGACGTCGGTGTAGCGGTGCACGCTGATCGCCGGTCCGAAGATCTCGTTCTGTGCGATCTCGCTGTCGACGGCAGCGTCGACGATCACGCGCGGGGCGAAGAAGTAACCCTCCGACGGCGTCGGGGTGTCGCCCGCGAGGATCGTGGCGCCCTCGGCCTCCGCACGGTCGAGCATCGCGGTCACTCGCGCGTGGGCGGTCGCCGAGACGAGCGGGCCCACCTCGGTCGACTCCTCCTTCGGATCGCCCACGCGCAGGTCGCGGGCGAGCGCCACGAGCGCGTCGACGACCTCGTCGTAGCGGTGCGCGGGGGCGAGGATTCGGCTCAGCGCGACGCAGTTCTGGCCGGTGTTGCCGAACGACGCGTACCGCAGACTCGCCATGACCTCGTCGAGGTCGGCATCGTCGAGCAGGATGCCCGCGGACTTGCCGCCGAGCTCGAGCGTCGCGGGGATGAGTCGCTGCCCGGCGACCGATGCGATGTGACGCCCCGCCGCGGTCGAACCCGTGAACGCGACCTTGTCGACACCGGGGTGGGCGACGAGCGCCTGACCGGTCTCGCGGCCGCCCGTGACGATGTTGATGACGCCCGCGGGCAGGCCGATCGCGCGGCTCGCCTCGGCGAGGTTGAAGATGTCGAGCGGCGACTCGGCGGCGGGCTTGACGACGACCGTGCAGCCGGCGGCGAGAGCCGGACCGAGCTTGAGCGTCGTCGAGGACTGCGGGTGGTTCCACGGCACGATGAGCGCCGCGACACCGAGCGGACGGCGCAGGTGCAGCGAGCTGCCCTCACGATCGACGTTCTTGCGCTCCTGCTCCTCGTTGAGCTCGCGCGCGATCTTCGCGTAGTACCGCAGGTGCTGCACGGGCCGGATCGCGTTCATGCCGCGCGCGACCGTGATGGGCTGGCCGATCTCGTCGGTGACGAGAGGGGCGGTGGTCGCACCGCGCGCCTCGATCTCGTCGGCGAGGCGGTCGATCCAGTCGGCGCGCTCCGCGGGCGTCAGGCCCGACCAGGACCCGCTGTCGAACGCCTGGCGCGCCGCAGTGACGGCGCGGTCGACGTCCTCCGGCGATCCGTCGGGCGCGTGCCCGACGACGGAGCGGTCGAAGGGGTTCTCCACGGTGAGAACCTCGGTCGAGGAGGCCTGGACGTACTCCCCGCCGGCGAACATTCGTTCCTGCAGATCAGTTGCTTCAAGCACAGCGGAAGGCTAACACCGGGAAGCCGCAATCTGCACGCATTGCGACGAAATGACCGCTATGCGTACACTCGCTGGATGAGAGCGCGAATGCGTGCGGTCCGATCGCGACGGGCGCTAGCCTGATCGGGCCTGGGGAAGGGTCGGCATGGAACACACCAACTTCACGTACGTCATCAAGCAGGTCGAGCTCGCGCTCCGCCCGTTCATCGACGCCGCGTGCGCCGCTGCCGGCATGACCACGGCCCAGTACACCGCGCTCACGGTGCTCGAGCGCCGCCCCGGCATCACGAGCTCCGAGCTCGCCCGCCGCTCGTTCGTGCGCGCGCAGACGATGGCGCAGACGATGGACCCGCTGCTCGAAGCCGGCCTCGTCCGTCGTGAGCGCGACCCCGAGCACGCCCGCCGCCTTCTGCTGTACCTCACCGACAAGGGCGCCGCCGCGGTCGCGAAGGCGCGCCCTGCGGTCGACGAGCTCGAGCAGCTCATCCTCACCGGATTCACCGAAGAGGAAGGAGCGGCGTTCGCGGACTACCTCCGTCGCGTCCGCCACTCCCTCCGCGAGGGTCACCCCGTGACCACCCGCTGACCCTCAGTTCTTCCGGTAGTTCTCCCGCGCGAAGGACGAGTACGGCGCCGGCGCGACTGTCGCCCGCACCTCGACCTGGCGGTGTGCCTCGACGGCGGGCTTGCGTGTGTTCGGCTCTTCGCCCCACACGACGACGACCTCTGTGCCCGGTTCGGCGTGGGCCGCGTCGACGCTCGCGAGCGACACGAACACCTGCTCGCCCGTGATGTAGCCGACATCGTGCGAGATGCCGACGTCGACCCCGTCCGCGAGCACGCGGTCCACCTGATACGTGCCGTAGCGCGCCTTCGGGAAGTCGATGTACTTCGCCGGCAGCCCGGGCTCGTACATCGAGCGCTGGATCGCGGCGACGTCCTCGGGGTTCCACACGAGCGTCACCTTCGTGCGCTGGGGCGCCTGCGCGTGCCGCTCGAGCGCCTCGCGCCCGATGAAGTCGTGATCGAAGGCGACACTGCGCCCGTAGCCGAGGTCGTACGGGGTGAGGTAGTAGTCCTCGATGTCGTCCGACACGAAGCTTCCTGCGAGGGAGCCCGCCCGGGTGGCGGGAAGCCACGCGAGGTACTCCGCCGTCCCCTTGCCCGAGAAGATCGCCGGCAGGGGAGAGGGCACCCACGCCGACTCGAGGTTCGCCGACGAGTACGCCTTCGCGCCGACGAGCACGAGGTCGAGTCCCTCACCCGCGCGGATGAGCGCGTCGCGCACGCGCTCGCCGTCCGCCCACGGACCGAACAGCTCGAAGCCTGGCTGCCCGGCCATGCCGTGCCGCAGCGACCGCACCGTGACGCCGTCGATCTCGAACGTCGCCATGTGGAAGAACTTCGTCGGCGGCACCGGAGCGCCGGTCGCCTTCTCCATGAGCGCGAGCGCGTTCGGTCCCTGCAGCTCGTACCGGTAGAGCTTCGGCGGAACTCCCGGCTCGCGCATGAGCGAGTTCGCGTCGCGCTCGAATGTGACGTCGTAGTCGCCGGTCTCGCCGATGTACTGCACCCAGTCGAGCACCATGAACCAGCCCACGAGGTCGAACACGTCCTCCTCGAGGTGGAAGAGGATCGCGTCGCCGATGAGGTAGCCCTCGTGGTTGACCGCGACGAACTGCTTGGCGCGGTCGACACCGAAGTTCGCGAAGCTGTTGACGCCGGTGTCCGAGAGCAGCTTGAGCGCGTCCGGGCCGGAGATGAACAGGTCGGTCATGTGGTGGGACTGGTCGAGCAGGGCGACCGTGTCGCGCCACGCGCGCTGCTCGGTGCGCCAGTTCGAGAACTCCGGCGTCACCGGGAAGATCGTCGGGCGCGCCTGCGAGTTGCGCAGCAGCTCGACGGCGCTTCCCACGCGTGCGATTGCGTCGGCGACGGACTCGGTCATGGCAAACTCCTTCGTTCGGGTCTTGGGCCATGCTAGTAACCGCTGGTTGTTTTCCCCTTGCCAGGCGATAATCGCTGCTTATGCGACGCGAAACGTTTCTTAGCGACGGATGCCGGGCCACGACGTGGACCTGAACCTGCTGCGCGTCTTCGCGGCGGTGTACGAGTCGCGCAGTCTCACGATCGCCGCCCGTCGGCTCTACGTCACCCAGCCCGCCGTCAGTCAGGCGCTCGCACGGCTGCGGCGCGAGCTCGACGACCCGATCTTCGAGCGCGACGGCCGCCTCATGCGTCCGACGCCGTTCGCGGATGCCGTCTACCCCGGGTTCCGCGAAGCCCTCGCGGGCATCGACCGCACGCTCGACTCCGTGCACCGGTTCGATCCCGCCGATTCGCAGCGCCTCTTCCGCATCGCGCTGTCGGAGCTCGGCGAGATCGGGTGGTTCCCGTCGATCCTCGCGGCGGTGCGGGCCGAGGCATCGAAAGTGCGCCTCGAAGTCGTCCCGCTGGATCCGGCCCAGCTTCCGGACTGGCTCGCGCGCGGCACCGTCGATCTGGCGATCACCCCGGCGGCGATCCCGTTCGAGCGCGTGCTCGTGAAGGCGCAGCCGTACGCGGTCGCGATGTCGGAGCGCAACCGGCTCGCCGGCGAGGAGCTCGACCTGCCCACGTACGTCTCGGCCCGGCACGTCACCGTCGAGAGCGACTCGGGCCGTCCCGTGCTCGAGGCCGCTCAGCGGCGGGCCGGTGTCGACGTGCGTCCGTCCGTGGCGGTGTCGCACTTCGCAACCCTTCCGCCCGTGCTCGCGGCCGATCCGCAGCTCATCGCGAGCGTGCCCGACATGATCGCGAAAGGGTGGGCGCAGACGTGGCCGCTGCGCGTGCTGCCCCTCCCGTTCGAGATGCCCGCCGTCGAGCTCTATCTCTATCGCCGCGCGACCACGCAGCACACCGCGGCGCTGGACTGGCTCTTCGCCACGGTGGCGCGCGCCGTGCGCGGCTCGTCGGGTCAGTTCTTCGTGATCCACGCCGACGCGCCGGGCGGGACATGACGAAGGGGGCGGATGCCGCAGCATCCGCCCCCTTCGTCGTGCCGGTTCGACCGATCAGACCGCCACGTTCTGGGCGGCCGTGCGCCAGCCGCCGTGGTACTCGGTGCGCGCCGTGACCGCGTAGGGCACGGGGCTCACGACCGCGCGGACCGCGATCTGCTCGTGCGGCTGGACCGTGGCCTTCTTCGAGTTGGGCTGCTCACCCCACAGGACGCGGACCTCGGCGCCGATCGGCACGTTGGCGTCGACGGTCGCGAGCGACAGGCCGCGCTTCTCGTTCGCGGTGACGCCGGTGAACAGCGAGAGGCCGACGACCGTGCCGTCCTCGTCGACGACGGAGTCGAAGTTCGACGAGCCGTAGTTCGCGTTCGGGAGGTCGAAGAACTGGTAGCCGGGACCCTCGCGGTCGATGACCGTGGTGAGGATCTTGGCGAGGTCCTCGTCGTTCCACGCGAGCGTGACCTTCTTGCGCTGCGTGGCCGGGTCGATCTTCTCGAGGGCGTCGCGGCCGATGAAGTCGTGGTCGAACTTCACGAACGAGCCGTAGCCGAGCTCCCACGGGTTGAGGTAGTAGTCCTCGATGTTGTCGGAGACGAACGAGCCGGCGATCGCGTTGATGGCCTCGTAGCTGTTGGTGGGCAGCCACTCGCGGTACGCACGCTCGGCCTCGCTCGAGTAGATGGCCGGAAGGGGCGAGGGGATCCAGCCCGACTCGAGCGTGTTCGACGAGTAGGCGCGCGAGCCGCAGGGCTCGATGCCGAACTCGCGGCCCGCCTCGAGGATCGCGTCGCGGATCTTGCCGTGCTGCTCGTACGGACCCCACAGCTCGAGACCCGGCGCGCCGGCCATGCCGTGTCGCAGGGTGCGGACGCGCTCGCCCGCGATCGTCATCTCTCCCATGTGGAAGAACTTGACCTTCTCGAGCGTGCCGCCGTTGAGCTTCTCGATGATCTGCCACGCGTTCGGGCCCTGGATCTGGAAGCGGTAGTACTCGCGGTGCACGGCCTGACCGTACGGGCGCGAGGGGGAGCGGTCGTCGTAGCGGAACTCCACGTCGTAGCCGCCGGTCTCGGCGTGGAACTGCAGCCAGTTGGCGCCCGGCGCGCGGCCGACGTAGACGTAGTCGTTCTCATCCTCGTGGAAGAGGATGCCGTCGCCGATGACGCCGCCGTTCGAGGCGGTGGGCACGAACTGCTTCGCGGTGTTCACGGGGAAGTTCGCGAAGCTGTTGATGCCGGTGTCGCTGAGGAGCTTGAGCGCGTCGGGACCCGACAAGAAGAAGTTCACCATGTGGTGGGTCTGGTCGTAGAGCACGGCGGTCTCGCGCCAGGCGATCTGCTCGCGCCGCCAGTTCGTGAACTCCGCCGGGACGACGGGGTAGATGTAGGCGCCGAGCTGTGAATTGCGGAGCATCTCGACGGTGTTTCCGTGCTCGTCGAGCAGCTCCTGGAGGTTGCGAGCCATGGGGTTCCTTCGACTTCCTTGTTCGATGGGCGATGCCGCGATATTACGGACGACATTTACCTATGTCCAGAGGTATTCCGGTATCCAAAATTGTAGACAGAATCTTGACCACCGCGCCAGCGGTGTGGTTCGCTGTCATCTGGCGGGCCGGGCTCGGCGCCGAGCCCTTGAGCGCGCGCCGGATGCCCGCGACGGCCGCGGGCGACGCACAGAGGAGTCGCATTGGCAGAGAATCCGAACACGCTCTTGGTCGTCAGCGCCCACGCCGGGGACTTCGTGTGGCGCGCCGGAGGCGCGATCGCGGCCGCCACGATGCGCGGCGAGCGCGCGGTCGTGGTGTGCCTGTCGTTCGGCGAGCGCGGTGAATCCGCCAGCCAGTGGCTCGCCGGCAAGTCGCTCGACGAGATCAAGGCGATCCGCCGCGAGGAGGCGGAGGCCGCGGCATCCGCGCTCGGCGCCGAGATCGAGTTCCTCGACCTCGGCGACTACCCGCTCGTCGAATCCGAGCAGGCCGTCGCCAAGCTCGTCGACGTGTACCGTCGCGTGCAGCCGACCGTCGTGCTGACCCACCCGCTCGCCGACCCCTACAACGGCGACCACCCGGCCGCCGCACGCATGGCGCTGCAGGCACGCGTGCTGGCCCAGGCCATCGGCGTCGCAAACAGCGACGGCTCGTTCCCCACGAAGGACGACATCATCGGCGCGCCGCCCGTGTTCTTCTTCGAGCCCCACCAGCCCGAGCAGAGCGACTTCAAGCCGAACGTGCTGCTCGACATCACCGAGGCGTTCCCGCTCAAGCGCAAGGCGATGGAGTGCCTGCCCGCGCAGAAGCACATGTGGGAGTACTATACGCAGCTCGCGATCCGCCGCGGGGTGCAGGTCAAGCGCAACGCCGGACCGAACCTCGGCCTGCCGCACGAGACGATGGGCGAGGCGTACGTGCGGTACTTCCCGCAGGTGACGGACGTCCTGCAATGAGCGCGTCCGGCCCGGTCGTCGTCACCGACATCGCACGCGCCGACCGCGATGTCGTGGACGCCCTCGCCGCGTTCGGCTCGGCGACCGTGCACGAGGCGATGGGGCGCATCGGGTACGCGGGTCCGCGCATCCGTCCCATCCAGCAGGGTGCCGCGATCTCGGGGTCGGCGATCACCGTGTCGACCGCTCCCGGCGACAACCTCATGGTGCACGCCGCGATCGAGCAGGCGCAGGACGGCGACGTGATCGTCGTCGTGCCGACCACCGACTCCGCGTTCGGCTTCATCGGCGAGCTCATGGCGACCCAGATGCAGGTGCGCGGCGTGCGTGCGTACGTGACCTCCGGCGGGGTGCGCGACACGGGCGAGCTGCGCGCGATGGGCTTCCCCGTATGGACCGCGCACGTGAGCTCACAGGGCACCGTGAAGGACACCGCCGGCTCGGTCAACGTGCCGGTCGTCCTCGACGGGGTCGTCGTGAACCCCGGCGACGTGGTCGTCGCGGACGACGACGGCGTGACGATCGTCCCCCGCGACCGAGCGGCCGAGGCGCTCGAGGCGTCGCGTGCCCGCGCCGAGCGCGAGGCCGGCAACCGCAAGCGGTACGAGGCGGGCGAGATCTCGATGGACATCAACAACCTGCGCCCCGTGCTCGCCGACCTCGGCGTGGCGTTCGTGACGCAGGAGGAGTACGAGCGTGGTCGCTGACCCGGTCCGCGACGGTGTCCGCTGCATGCTCATGCGCGGCGGAACGTCGAAGGGCGCGTACTTCCTCGCCGACGATCTTCCCGACGATCCGGATGCCCGCGACGAGCTGCTCCTGCGGATCATGGGCTCGCCCGACCCGCGTCAGATCGACGGGCTGGGCGGGGCGCATCCGCTCACGTCGAAGGTCGCCGTCGTCTCGCGGTCGTCCGAGCCGGGCATCGACGTCGACTACCTCTTCCTCCAGGTCGGGGTCGACGAGCCGACCGTCAGCACGAAGCAGACGTGCGGCAACCTGCTCGCCGGCATCGGGCCGTTCGCGGTCGAGCGCGGGCTGGTCGCCGCCGGCGGGGAGTCGACGACCGTCCGCATCCGCCTCGTCAACACCGGCGACGTCGCCACCGCCGTGTTCGCGACCCCCGGCGGCCGCCCTGACTACGACGGAGACGAGGCGATCGACGGCGTGCCCGGGACCGCCGGACGCATCGAACTCGAGCTCGGCGCCGCCGACAAGCCGCTGCTGCCCACGGGCAACCCGACCGACGATGTCGACGGGCACTCGGTGACGCTCGTCGACAACGGCATGCCGGTCGTGCTGCTGCGCGCCGAGGACTTCGGTATCGCCGGCGACGAGTCGCCCGCAGAGCTCGAGTCCCGTTCGGATCTCGCGGCCGCCGTGGAGCGCGTGCGCCTCGCCGCGGGGCCGCTGTTCGGGTTCGGCGACGTCTCCGAGCAGACCGTCCCGAAGATGATCCTCGTGTCGCCGCCGCGCAACGGCGGGGTGGTCTCGACGCGCGCGTTCATCCCGAAGCGCGTGCACACGTCACTGGGCGTGCTCATGGCGGCATCCGTCGCCGCCGGCGTCCGCATCCCCGGAGCCGTCGGCTCCGACTTCGCCCGCGTGCCGGACGAGGGTCCGAGCGACATCGAGCACCCGACCGGCGTGCTCGCCTCGACCGTGCGCGTCGAACAGGACGACGAGGGCGTGTGGCACGGCACGTCCACGTCGGTGCGCACCGCCCGAAAGCTCTTCGACGGGATCGCGTTCGCGCGTCCCCGTCTTCAGCACCCGTCAGAGAGGACATGACCATGGCCAGCTTTGAGAACTTCGACCTCGCCCACCTGGGCGGCGTCGAGCTCTACACCCCGAAGTTCGAGGAGAGCCTGCACTTCTTCCGCGACATCCTCGCGATGCGCGAAGTCGCCCGCATCGGCGACTCGGCGTACCTGCGGTGCTGGGACGAGTACCAGCTCTACACCCTGAAGCTCACCGCGTCCGACACGAACGGCGTCGGCCGCACGCTGTTCCGCGCGACGAGCCCCGAGGCGCTCGAGCGTCGCGTCGCCGCGATCGAGAAGGCCGGCCTCGGGCACGGCTGGCGCGACCCCGAGGTGGGCGTCGGCCGCTCGTTCGAGTTCGAGGACCCGGACGGGCACCTCATGGGCATCTACTACGACACCGAGCACTACGTTCCGGACGAGCAGGACACCCCGGCCCTCAAGAACCAGGCGTCGGCCTTCCCCGGCCGCGGCGTGAACGCGCGCCGGATGGACCACATCAACTACCTCGCGAGCGACGTCAACGCGGCGGGCGAGTTCTGGCGCGACGTCATGATGGCGCGCGAGTCCGAGCGCGTGCGCCTCGACGACGGCGGCTACGGCGCGTGGTGGTTCCGGTTCCAGCAGAAGTCGTACGACGTCGTCTACTCGGATGACTGGACCGGCGAGCGCGGCCGCTTCCACCACTTCGCGCTCGCGCCCGACACGCGCGAGGACATCCTCAAGGCGGCCGACATCTTCCTCGAGAACAAGATCCACATCGAGTTCGGCCCGTACAAGCACGCGATCAACCAGACGTTCTTCATCTACGTGTGGGAGCCGGGCGGCAACCGCATCGAGCTCGCGAACGCCGGCGCGCGCCTCATCCTCGACCCGGACTGGCCGGTCGTCGAATGGAGCCAGGCCGAGCGTGCGAAGGGGCAGGCGTGGGGCGCCAAGACGGTGCCGACGTTCCACACGCACGGAACCCCGTTCGTCGAGAACCAGGAGGAGATCGACGCGGCCGCGATGCGCGGCGAGGCGTACAAGAAGCCCGAGAAGGACGAGAAGTCGGAGTAGGCGAGAGCCGGCTCACGAATGCAGAAGAGGGGGCGGATGCCACGGCATCCGCCCCCTCCTCCTGAATCCGGTCAGCCCCAGACGTCGCGCGCGATGTCGACCACCGTGCGCACCTTCGCCCACTGCTGGTCCTCGGTGAGGATGTTGCCCTCCTCGGTCGAGGCGAAGCCGCACTGCGGGCTCACCGCGAGCTGCTCGAGCGGCGCGTACTTCGTCGCCTCGTCGATGCGGCGCTTGACGTCGTCGGGGTTCTCGAGGTCGCCCGTCTTCGACGTGATGAGCCCGAGCACGACCGTCTTCTCTCCCTTGGGCAGGAACCGCAGCGGCTCGAAGCCGCCCGCGCGATCGGTGTCGTACTCGAGGAAGTATCCGTCGTAGTTCGCGACGCCCAGCAGCTGCTCGGCGACGGGCTCATAGCCGCCCGACGAGATCCACGTCGAGCGGAAATTGCCGCGGCACACGTGCGTGGTCACGACGAGGTCGTCGGGCTTGCCGTCGAGGATGCGGTTGAGCAGCGCGGCATAGCGCTCCGCGATGCCGGTCGTGTCGATGCCGCGCTCGGCCGCCTTCTCGAGCTCGACCTCGGAGCACAGGTACGCCCACGCGGTGTCGTCGAACTGCAGATAGCGGGCGCCGGCGTCGTAGAACGCGGCGACGGCGTCGCGGTACGCCTGCACGAGGTCGTCGACGATCGCCTCGCGGCCGTCGTAGACCGCGGGATCGATGTGACCGGGCTCGAGGCGGAAGTCGAGCACCGTCGGCGACGGGATCGTGAACTTCGGCTGCGCGCCGGTCGCCTTCACGTCCTCCTGGAGCGCGCGGAAGTGCTCCAGGAACGGATGCGTGTCGCTGAAGCCGATCCTGCCGGAGATCTCGATGCCGCGAGGGCGCGTCTGCACACCCTGGAACTGGATGCCGTGGTCGAGCTCGACGATGTCGACGCCGTCGAGCAGGCCGAAGAAGTCGAAGTGCCACCACGAGCGGCGGAACTCGCCGTCGGTCGCGAGCTCGAGGCCGGCGTCGGCCTCCTTCTGCACGAGGTCGACGATCGCGGCGTCTTCGACGGCGCGGAGGCCCTCGTCGTCGAGCTCGCCGGCGTTGTGTCGGGCGCGCGCCTCGGCGACGGCGGCGGGACGGAGGAAGCTGCCGACGACGTCGGCGCGGTACGGGGGTCGAACACTCACCCGGTCAGCCTAACCATGACGGATGCCGCGGCCGAGGCATCCGTCACCCTTCGTCATCCAGCAGGGGCGCGGGATCGCTCCCGCGGCGCGAAAACCACGTCGGTGACCGGCGTTAGGGTAGTCCGGTGCCTGCTCCCGTGATCGAAGCGAAGAACCTCGTGAAGGCGTACAAGACCAAGGGCAAGCCCGACTTCCTCGCGGTCGACGGGCTGTCCTTCGAAGTCGCGCCGGGCGAGTCGTTCGGACTGCTCGGGCCGAACGGCGCGGGCAAGTCGACGACCATGAAGATGATCGGCGCGGTGTCGACGCGCACGAGCGGCGACCTGTCGATCCTCGGCCTCGACCCCGACCGGTACGGCCCCGAGATCCGCTCGCGGCTGGGCGTCGTCCCGCAGCAGGACAATCTCGACGGCGAGCTCAACGCGCGCGAGAACCTCTACATCTACGGGCGCTACTTCGGGCTGCCGGGCAAGGTGTGCCAGCAGAAGGCCGACGAGCTGCTCGCGTTCGCGCAGCTCGAGGAGAAGGCCAAGAGCAAGGTCGATCAGTTGTCGGGCGGCATGAAGCGGCGTCTGACGATCGCGCGCGGCCTCATCAACGACCCGCGCATCCTGCTCCTCGACGAGCCGACGACGGGCCTCGACCCGCAGGCGCGGCACGTGCTGTGGGACCGGCTCTTCCGCCTCAAGGAGCGCGGCACCACGCTCGTGCTCACGACCCACTACATGGACGAGGCAGAGCAGCTGTGCGACCGCCTCATCGTCGTCGACAAGGGCAGGATCATGGCCGAGGGCACGCCGGCGTCGCTCATCCGCGAGCACTCGAGCCGCGAGGTGCTCGAGGTGCGGTTCGGCTCCAACCGCAACGAGCAGGTCGCGCCGACGCTCGAGGGCATCGGCGACCGCGTCGAGGTGCTCCCCGACCGCATCCTCGTCTACACCGAGAACGGCGAGCAGGCCCTCGAGCGGGTCACCGCCGCCGGCCTCCAGCCGATCACGTCGCTCGTGCGGCGGTCGTCGCTCGAGGACGTCTTCCTGCGACTCACGGGAAGGTCGCTGATCGAATGAGCACCTTATCGATTGGTGAGCCCGTCGAACCACAGGGACCGGGCGCGGATGCCTCGCTCGACGAGCTGCGGCGCGAGGCGATGGAGTGGGGGCGCAAGCCCCGCGCGAACGGCACGTTCTACGTCGCCGAGCACATCGTGCGCGCGATGCGCGCGTACGGGTGGACGATCGTGGTCGGCGCCCTGGGCCAGCCGATCCTGTACCTGCTCGGTCTCGCGTTGGGCCTCGCGGCGCTCATCACGGCTCCGATCACGGATGCCTCGGGCATGTCCGTGTCGTACGTCGCGTTCGTTGCGCCGGCGCTGCTCATGACCGCCGCGATCCAGGTCGCGACCGAGGAGTTCAGCTACCCCGTGATGGACGGGTTCAAGTGGCGGCGCTTCTTCTTCGGGTTCAGCGCATCGCCCATCTCGCCGGGTCAGATCACGACGGGGGTGCTGCTCGGCGCGAGCGCACGCGTGCTCGTCGCGGTCGCCGGCTACTACCTGTTCATCTGGCTCTTCGGCCTCGTCTTCACGCCTTCCCCACTCGCGACCCCCGAGACGGGGTGGATCGCGATCCTCGCGGGTGTGCTGGGCGGCTGGGCGTTCGGCGCTCCGCTCATGGCCTACGCGTCGTCGATCGAAGACGACAAGGGCCAGTTCGCGCTCGTGCAGCGGTTCATCTTCATGCCGATGTTCCTGTTCTCGGGCACGTTCTATCCGCTCGACTCGCTCCCGCTCTGGCTGCAGTGGATCGGGTGGATCTCGCCGCTGTGGCACGCGACCGAGCTCGGCCGCACGTTCATGTACGGCCGCCCGACCGAGCCGATCGCGGTCGTGGTGCACGTCGTCTACCTCGTCGTGCTCGCCGTCATCGGCTACGTCCTGGCGCGCCGCAACTTCGCGAGGAGGCTGGCCAAATGACCACTGCCGTCGAATCGCCCCCTCAGCGACTCCGCTCCGGAGGCGTGCGAGCGCTCTATGCAGGCAACCCCGGCGCCGTCGTGCAGCGCGGCCTCGTCGCGGCGCGCAGCTCGAGCTGGATCGTCGTGCTGTCGGGCTTCTTCGAGCCCGTGCTGTACCTCGCCTCGTTCGGCATCGGCCTGGGCATGCTCATCGGCGACGTCGAGACGTCCGCCGGCGTCGAGGTGCCGTACGCGGCGTTCATCGCACCCGCGCTGCTCGCGGTGTCGGCGATGAACGGCGCGATCTACGACTCGACGTGGAACGTCTTCTTCAAGATGAACTACGGGAAGCTCTACGAGGGCATGCTCGCGACCTCGCTCGGCCCGCTCGACGTCGCGCTCGGCGAGATCGTCTACGCGCTGCTGCGCGGGCTCGTCTACGCGTCGGGCTTCCTCGTGATCATGCAGGTGTGGGGACTCAACCTCTCGTGGACGGCGATTCTCGCCCTGCCCGCGGTGCTGCTCATCGCGTTCGGCTTCGCGTCGCTCGGCATGGCGGTCACGAGCTACATGAAGGTCTTCCAGCAGATGGACCTCATCAACTTCGTGCTGCTGCCGATGTTCCTCTTCTCGGCGACGTTCTACCCGATCACCGTCTACCCCGAGTGGGTGCAGGCGATCGTGCAGGCGCTTCCCCTGTGGCACGGGGTCGAGCTCGTCCGAGGCCTCACGACCGGAGCGCTGTACCCGGGCATGCTGTGGCACGTGCTCTACTACGTCGTCATGATCGGCGTGGGCCTCATCTTGACGACGAAGCGGCTGCGGGCGCTGTTCCTCGACTGACGCCCGGACGGCGAGCTCCATCGCGTCCTGACCTCGATGCCGTGCGGCAGACGACGCGTCTGCGCGTGAAAGCGTCGGGCTCGATCGCGCGCCAGGGAGCGTCGTCGACGGATATCCGTCGATTCGGCCCGACGGTTTCACCGCCGTTCCCGACGGCAGACACGAGAGGAGCGGATGCCCGCCGGGGCATCCGCTCCTCTTATGAATGCGTCAGCGCCAGATCACGCCGAGGGCGGCGTTGAGCAGCGTGAGGATTCCGATCGTCCAGAAGACACCCGCATTGACCTTCCCGTCGCCGCCCTTGCGGGCGCGCGCCTGGCCGATGCCCATGAGCGCGCCGATGACGATCAGCACGACGAGCTTGACGCCGATCTTCACGTAGTTGAGGTCGTAGGAGATTCCCCACGGTGCGGCGAGGACGAGGCCCGCGAGACCGGCGATCGCGAGGCCGATGTTCATGAGACGCGTCACCTGCCGGCGCCCGCTGGAGACCTCGACCGCCCACGCACCGAACAGCAGCGCGAAGCCGGTGATGTGGATGAAGACGACGATGAGACGCAGATACTCCATGGCCGCCACCATAGGGGGTCGCGGAGGGCGTCGCCACCAAGGCGGCCCTCACCGCGGCGCCCGCGTCAGCCCCGCAATGCGCGCAGCGCGAGCGCGGTGCGGATCGCGGCATCCGCCGCCTCTGCGCCCTTGTCCTCCTTCGAGCCGGGCAGACCCGCGCGATCCAGACCCTGCTGCTCGTCGTTCAGTGTGAGCACCCCGAAGCCGACCGCCTTGCCCGTGTCGAGCGCGACCCGCGTGAGGCCGTCGGTCGCGGCCGACGACACGTACTCGAAGTGCGGCGTCCCGCCGCGGATGATCACGCCGAGCGCGACGACGGCATCGGCGCCGGATTCGAGGGCGACCTTCGCGGCGACCGGCAGCTCGAACGAGCCCGGCACCCGCATGAGCCGATACGACGCGCCGGATGCCTCGAGCACCCGCTCCGCGCCGGCGATGAGGCCGTTCGTGATCTCGTCGTGCCACGTCGCCGCGATCACGACGACCTCGAGGCCCGACGCATCCGTCCCGCCCGTGATCGGCGCTCCCTTGCCGCTCATCGTCCGGCGCCCTCCTTCATCTGTGCGAGCGCGTCGCTCAGGTCGTCCTCCGCGATCAGATGCCCCATGCGGTCGCGCTTGGTCGCGAGGTACTGGTGGTTGTTCGGGCCGACGCCGACCAGGAGCGGCACCTGCTCGACGATCTCGAGCCCGAGGTCGCGCAGCTGCTTGACCTTGTCGGTGTTGTTCGTGAGCAGGCGCACGCGATCGATGCCGAGGTCGGCGAGGATGCCGGCCGCGGCGGCGTAGTCGCGCGCATCCGCGGGAAGGCCCAGCGCGAGGTTGGCGTCGACGGTGTCGAGACCGCGCTCCTGCAGGCTGTACGCGCGCAGCTTGTTGATGAGCCCGATTCCGCGGCCCTCGTGTCCGCGCATGTAGATGACGACGCCGCCGTCCTGCTCGATCGCGTCGAGAGCCGCGTCGAGCTGCGGGCCGCACTCGCACTTGAGCGAGTCGAAGGCCTCGCCCGTGAGGCACTCGGAGTGCACGCGCACGAGCGGCGCGTCGGTGTCGAGCTCGCCCGACACGATCGCGAGGTGGTCGGTGCCGGTCACGCGGTCCTTGTATGCGAGGAAGCGGAACTCGCCGTGCGCGGTGGGCACGAGCGCCTCGGCGCGCAGGCTCACGCGTCGGCGGTGGTGGTGCTCGCTCTGCGGCGCGTCGGTGCGCGGGTCGACCTCGTCGAGGTACGCGATGAGCTGCTCGATCGTGATGACCGGGATGCCTTCGCGCTCGCCCATCTCGAGCAGTCCGGGAAGGCGCATCATGCTGCCGTCCTCGGCGACGACCTCGCCGATCGCGCCGACGGGGGAGAGCCCCGCGAGGCGCATGAGCTCGACGGCGGCCTCGGTGTGACCGGCGCGCTCGCGCACGCCGCCGTCCACGGCGCGCAGCGGCAGGATGTGACCCGGACGGATGACGGACGACGGCGTCGACTCGGGGTCTGCGAGCACGTTGAGCGTGTGGGCGCGGTCGGACGCGCTGATGCCCGTCGACTCGCGGTCGGCCGCGTCGACGCTCACGGTGTAGGCGGTGCCGCGCGCGTCCTCGTTGAGGGCCACCATGGGCGGGAGGTCGAGGCGGTCGGCCCAATCGGCGGGCATCGGCGCGCACAGGAAGCCGCTCGACCAGCGGATCGTCCACGCGAGCCACTCGGGCGTCGCCAACTGCGCCGAAAGGACGATGTCGCCCTCGTTCTCGCGGTCCTCATCGTCCGCGACGATGACGGGACGCCCCGCGCGCAGCGCTTCGAGGGCCTCGGGGATGGTGGAAAGGCTCATCGGAAGCCTCCTTCCGTGGCGGCGGCCGCGGCCGCCGGAGTGAAAGCGAGGAGGCGCTGCACATGGCGCGCCAGGATGTCGGTCTCGAGATTGACGCGGTCGCCGGGCTCGCGCGCCCCGAGTGTGGTGGCCTCGAGGGTCTCGGGGATGAGCGAGACCTCGAACCACGCCTCGTCGCCGGTCCCTGAGCCCGCTTCTCCGGTCCCGGTCCCTGTGCCCGCACCGGTCCCGGTCCCTGTGCCCGCACCGGTCCCGGTCCCTGAGCCCGCTTCTCCGGTCCCTGAGCTTGTCGAAGGGTCACTCACCGCGCTGACCGTGAGCGAGACGCCGTCGACGGCGATCGAGCCCTTGTCCACGACGAGGGGAGCGAGCTCGCGGGGAAGGCTGATCCGCACGACGCGCCACTGGTCGCCGGGACGAACATCGAGCACGGTGCCGGTCCCGTCGATGTGACCCTGGACGATGTGGCCGCCCAGGCGTCCGTGCGCGGGCGTCGCGCGCTCGAGGTTGACGGCACGGCCCGGCTCGATGCCCGCGAGCGTGGACATGTCGAGGGTCTGCCTCATGACGTCGGCCGTGAACCAGTCATCGCCCTGGTCGACGACGGTCAGGCACACGCCGCTGACGGAGATCGAGTCGCCGTGCGCGGCATCCGCCACGACCTTCGGCGCACGGACGGTGATGCGTACGCCGTCTCCCGACGGCTCGACGGCCGTCACGGCGCCGATCTCTTCGACGATGCCGGTGAACATCAGACGTCTCCTTCGTGTGGTTCTGAAGTCTTGCGGGGCGTGGCGACGATGAGAAGGTCGTCGCCGAGACGCTCGACGGATGCCAGAATGAGGCGCCGCGCGTCATCGATCGTGCCGACGCCGATGTCGCCGATCGCGAGGCGGTCGCCTCCGAGCAGCACGGGAGCGACGTAGGCGAGCACCTCGTCGGCGAGCCCGTCGCGCACGAACGCGCTCGCGATCGTGGGGCCACCCTCGACGAACACGCGCTGCACTCCGCGGTCGCGGAGCTCGCGGAGGACATCGGGGAGCGAGTGCCCGTCGTACTGCAGGACGGGGCGCGGATGCCGCCGCACCGCCGCATGGGCCGGGATCTCGCGTGTGCCGAGGACGACGGGCGTCGGCTGACGGTCGAGCAGCGAACCGTCGGCGGCACGCGCGGTGAGCGCGGGATCGTCGGCGAGGACCGTGCCGATGCCGGCCACGATCGCGTCGGCGCGGGCGCGACGGCGGTGCACGTCTTCGCGGGCGGCGGGGCCGGTGATCCACTTGCTGGATCCGTCGGATGCGGCGATCCGCCCGTCGAGGCTCTGCGCCCACTTCACGGTCACGTGCGGGCGACCGAGCCGCTGGACCTCGAGCCACGACGCGAGCAGAGCCTCGCCGTCGTGCTGGAGCAGGCCCTCCTCGACCGAGACGCCCGCCGCGCGCAGCCGCTCCGCGCCGCCGGACGACACGGTGTTCGGGTCGGCGACGGCGAAGGCGACGCGGGAGACGCCCGCCTCGATGAGCGCGACGGCGCACGGACCCGTGCGGCCGTGGTGGTTGCAGGGCTCGAGCGTGACGATCGCCGTGGCGCCGCGAGCGGCGCCCGGGGCGAGCTTCGACAGGGCGTCGACCTCGGCGTGCGCCGTTCCGGCTCCGCGATGCCAGCCCTCGGCGAGGATCTCGCCGTCGGGGGAGAGGATGACCGCTCCGACCTGCGGGTTGACGCCTCGGGGACCGCGCAGCGCGAGGTCGAGAGCGCGCCGCATCGCGTCGCGTTCCCGCTCGGTCGCCGTCATCTCGATCCTTCTGTCGATCGCGGCACTCCGGCACGGGAGACGGCGGCGACGTCGACGACGGCGCTCGTGCTGCCTCCCATCCGGACTAGCGACGCTTCGCGTCGCATCACCGTCGGTTCCGGAATTCCACCGGATCAACCGTGGAACCGACCCAGAGGGTGCGGAGCCACGGCTCGCGGACTGTCACCGCCGGTTCGGATTCTCACCGACCCCGGAGCACGTTGATGCTCACGAGTCTACTCAACGCGGCATGCGTCGTTTCATTCCATGAACGCAGGTCCCTCTCAGCGGGCCGGGAGACGGGCCCGGACGGGTATCGCGGGAGTGCGCGGCGTGCGACCCGCGTGTCGGCGAGCGCGCATAGCCTGGAGGAACGGGAAGGGGGCCGACGATGCAGGGGGCACAGCGACGGCCGGGGTTCAGTGCGATCGCCGGGCGCCCGTACGCGGACGTGCTGATCGTCGGCGGCGGCATCAACGGCCTTGCGACCTTCCGCGATCTCGCGATGCAGGGCGTCGATGTCGCGCTCGTCGAGCGCGGCGACTTCGTGAGCGGCGCCTCCGCCGCGTCGAGCCACATGATCCACGGCGGCATCCGCTATCTCGAGAACGGCGAGTTCCGCCTCGTCGCCGAGGCGGTGACCGAGCGCAACGCGCTGCTGCGCACGGCGCCCCACTACGTGCGGCCGCTGCAGACGACGATCCCGATCTTCACGACGTTCTCCGGCGTGCTGAGCGCGCCGCTGCGGTTCCTGCGCCACGGGAAGGGGCGCCCGCGCGAGCGCGGGGCGGTGCTCATCAAGGTCGGTCTCATGATCTACGACTCGTTCTCGCGCGGAGGCGGGCGGGTGCCGCGGCACACCTTCCACGGGCGGCGGCAGTCGCTCGAGCGCTTCCCGTCGATGAACCCCGCCGTGCGCTACACGGCGACGTATTGGGACGCGTCCCTCCACGACCCCGAGCGCCTCGCGCTCGACGTGCTGCGCGACGGACTCGCGGCGGGCGGCGATCGTGCACGCGCGGCGAACTACGCCGAGGCGGTGGGCGAACGCGACGGCCGGGTCGTCGTGCGCGATGTCGAATCGGGCGAAGAGGTGGCGTTCGCGGCATCCGTCGTCGTCAACGCGTCGGGCCCCTGGACCGACCTCACCAACGACGCACTCGGCGAGGCGACCCGTTTCATGGGCGGCACGAAAGGCTCGCACATCGTGCTCGACCACCCCGCGCTGCTCGCGGCGACGGGTGGGCACGAGCTGTTCTTCGAGCACAGCGACGGACGCATCGTGCTCATCTACCCGCTCAAGGGGCGGGTGCTCGTCGGAACGACCGACCTCGAGCACGACATGGCCGACCCCATCGTGTGCACCGAGGAGGAGGTCGACTACTTCATCGCGCTCATCCGCCATGTGCTGCCCGACATCGAGGTCGACCGGTCGAGCATCGTGTACCGGTTCTCCGGCGTCAGGCCGCTCCCCGGCCACGGCGACCTCGCTCCGGGCTTCGTCTCCCGCGACTACCGGATCGAGCGCGGTTCGATCGGCGGGGCGACGGATGCCGCGCTGCTGAGCCTCGTGGGCGGAAAGTGGACGACGTTCCGGGCCTCCGCCGCGCACCTCGCCGACCGTGTGCTCGACGTGCTCGCGGTGCCGCGACGGCGCTCGACGCGCGGTGTGCCGATCGGCGGCGGGCGGGGGTTCCCCGTGAGCGAGCGCGCGCGGCACGGATGGATCGCCGAGCACGACACGGGCGTGGGGTTCGCGCGCGCGTCGGTGCTGCTCGACCGCTACGGCACGGTCGCGGCGGACGTCATCGCCGCGATCGTGGATGACCCGGATGACGCGCCGCTGGCGAATGCGCCCGGCTACTCGACCGGAGAACTGCGCCACCTCGCTCGCACCGAGCACGTCGTGCACCTCGACGACCTCCTTCTGCGGCGCACGAGCCTCGCGTTCATCGGAGAGGCGGAGGCCGCGGCGCGCGAGGTCGCCGACGCCGTCGCCCCGGTGCTCGGGTGGGACGAGTACGCCGTCGCGGCCGAAGTCGAGCGCGCGATCGCCGCCGTGCACGCGGCCGACCCGTCGTGGACCGGCGTCCGCTCGTGACGGCGCCGTCGCGATAGCCTGACGAGGCGGATGCGGCGACGAGGCAGCGAGGAGACGATGTGACGCAGCACGTGCTGGCGATCGACCAGGGCACCACCTCCACGCGGGCGATCGTGTTCGACGCAGCCGGTGCGATCGTCTCCTCCGCACAGCGCGAGCACGAGCAGATCCTTCCCCGCGCGGGGTGGGTCGAGCACGACCCCGTGGAGATCTGGACCGGCACCGAATGGGTGATCGCGGCGGCCCTCGCGCGCGCTGGAGTCGCGGCATCCGATGTCGCCGCCGTCGGCGTGACGAACCAGCGCGAGACCGCGATCGTGTGGGACCGCAGGACCGGTCGTCCAGTCTCCAACGCGCTCGTGTGGCAGGACACCCGCACGCAGTCCCGCATCGACGAGTTGGCTCGTGACGGCGGGCCGCAGCGCTTCGCCGAGATCACCGGTCTTCCCCTCGCGACCTACTTCTCGGCGTCGAAGATCGCGTGGATCCTCGACCATGTGCGCGGCGCCCGCGAGGCCGCCGCATCGGGCGACCTGCTCTTCGGCACACCCGACACGTGGGTGGTGTGGAACCTCACCGGCGGGGCGCGCGGCGGCATCCACGTGACCGACGTCACGAACGCGTCGCGCACGCTGCTCATGGACCTGCGCGCGCTCGACTGGTCGGACGAGCTGCTCGACGTGTGGGGGATCCCGCGCGCGATGATGCCCGAGATCCGCTCGTCATCCGAGGTCGTGGGCTCGGCGCACCTGCCCGACTCGCTGCACGGCGTGCCGATCGCCGGCATCCTGGGCGACCAGCAGGCCGCGACGTTCGGGCAGGCCGCGTTCGATGTCGGCGAGTCGAAGAACACGTACGGCACGGGCAACTTCCTGCTCGTGAACACCGGCACCGAGATCGTGCGCTCCGACAGCGGCCTCATCACGACCGTCGCCTACCGCTGCGGCGACGAGCCGGCGCGGTACGCGCTCGAAGGCTCGATCGCCGTCACCGGGTCGCTCGTGCAGTGGCTGCGCGACAACCTCGGCATCATCAACCGGTCGGAGGAGGTCGAGACGCTCGCGGCGACCGTCGCCGACAACGGCGGCGCCTATTTCGTCCCGGCATTCTCGGGGCTGTTCGCGCCGTACTGGCGCCCGGATGCCCGCGGCGCGCTCGTGGGCATGACGCGGTACGTCAACAAGGGGCACATCGCCCGCGCCGCCCTCGAGTCAACGGGCTTCCAGTCGCGCGACGTGATCGAGGCCGTCGTCGCCGACACCGGGCGCCCGCTGGACGAGCTGCGCGTCGACGGCGGCATGACGCGCGACGATCTGCTCATGCAGTTCCAGGCCGACATCCTCGGGATCCCCGTCGTGCGCCCGAAGGTCGTCGAGACCACCGCGCTCGGCGCCGCGTACGCGGCGGGGCTCGCGACGGGCGTGTGGCGCGACCGCGACGAGCTGCGCTCGCACTGGCGTGAGGATGTGCGCTTCGAGCCGCGCATGAGCGTCGACGAACGCGAGCGCCGCTACCGCCTGTGGAAGAAGGCCGTATCGAAGTCGCTCGACTGGGTCGACGACGACGTGCGCGAGCAGGCGCAGGTCTGACCGACGCGCGGGGCGCGGGTCACTTCAGCAGACGCGACAGCCGCCGGTCGGCGAGGATCTTTCCACCCGTCTGGCACGTCGGGCAGTACTCGAGCGAGTTGTCGGCGAAGAAGACGCTGCGCACCTCGTCGCCGCACACCGGGCAGGCTTCGCCGCGTCGCCCGTGCACGCGCATTCCGCGCCGCTTGGCGTCTTTGAGGTCGGCAGGGGGCTTTCCGGATGCCGCGGCCAGCGCCTCGGCGAGGGTCTCGGTCATCGCGGTGTAGAGCCTGTCGATCTCTTCGTCGGAGAGCCCCGCCGCGAGGGCGTACGGCGACATCTTCGCCGCGTGGAGGATCTCGTCGGAGTATGCGTTCCCGACGCCCGCGATGATCGCCTGGTCGCGCAGCACGCCCTTGATCTGCGTGCGGCGGCCCGCGAGCAGCCCCGCGAACGCGTCGCGATCGAACGACGGGTCGAGCGGGTCGGGCCCGAGCCGCGCGATGCCCGGCACCTCTGCCGGATCGCGCACGACATACACCGCGAGCGACTTCTTCGTGCCCGCCTCGGTGAGGTCGAAGCCCGAGCCGTCGGAGAAGGCGACACGCAGCGCGATGGGCGTCTTGCCCGGGCGGATGAGCGTCTGCGGAAGCTCGTCGTACCAGCGCAGCCAGCCGGCCTTCGCGAGATGGAAGACGAGGTGCGGCCCCGCTTCGGCGCCATCGCCCCTCGTCGTCGCGATGTCGACGAATTTGCCGTGACGCTCGACGCCGGCGACCTCCGTGTCTTTCAACGACTCGACCGGGGGGTCGTAGGTCTTGAGCGCGGCGATGTTCGCGACCGTCGCGCGCGTCACGCGCAGGCCGGTCGTGCGCTCGCGAAGGAACTCGACGAGGCCCTGAACCTCAGGCATCTCGGGCATGGGCTCATCCTGTCATGAGCCGCCGACGAGCGTCTCGCGAGCGGCCTCATCGAGCACGGGCCAGGGCCGCGGCATCCGGTCGTCGTCGACGAGGAGTCCCGCGATCCACCCGTCGTCGCGCCGTCCTTCGCCGTTGACGAGGGCCCGGCGCAGCAGGCCCTCGTAGCGGAACCCGAGCGTGCGCGCGGAGCGCGCCGAGGCGACGTTGCCCGCGACGGCCCGCCACCCGATGCGCTGGAGCCTGAGGCCACCGGGCGAGAAGCCCCAGTCGATGACCGTCACCGCGGCCTCGATGAGGATCCGACGGCCGCGCGCCCACGGGGCGACCCAGTACCCGATCTCACCCGCGCCGTGCTCGACGCCGTAGAGGCCGATCGTGCCCACCAGTGAGCCGGCTTCGCGGATGCCCCACGTCAGGTTGCGGCCCGCCTCCCAGTCCTTCGGGATCTGGGAGATGAACGCCTCGGCATGGCGCCGCTCGTAGGGCGTCGGGATCGTCGTGTACCGCTGGATCGCCGGATCCTGGCACGCCTCGAACATCGCATCGGCGTCGGAGGCGACGGGGAGCGACAGTTCCAGTCTCGCGGAGCGGAGGACGACGGGCTGCATCCCGCCACGATAGCCGCCCTCGGCGAGGCCCGGCGCGCCCGGTTACAGGCGCACGCGGCGCAGCAGGCCCACCTTGTCGTACACGTCGGCGAGCGTGCGGTCGGCGACCGCATCCGCCTTCGCCGCGTTCTCGGCGAGCAGCCTGTCGAGCTCGGCCGGGTCGTCGAGCAGCGTCAGCGCGCGCTCGCGCACGGGAGCGAACTCCTCGACCACGACCTCGGCGAGGCCCTTCTTGAAGTCGCCGTAGCCGCGGCCGGCGTACTCGTCCTCGATCGCGCCGATCTGCCGGCCGGTGAGCGCGGCGTAGATCACGAGCAGGTTCGAGACGCCCGGCTTGTTCTCGGTGTCGTATCGCACCGATCCCTCGGAGTCCGTCACCGCGCGCATGATCTTCTTGCGCGTCTTGGCGGGGTCGTCGAGGAGCCACAGGATGCCGGCATCCGACTCCGCCGACTTCGACATCTTCGACGTCGGGTTCTGCAGGTCGTAGATGCGCGCGGTGTCGCGCTGGATGACCGGCGTGGGCACCCGGAACGTCTGCCCGTAGCGCGAGTTGAACCGCTCGGCGAGGTCGCGCGTCAGCTCGACGTGCTGCTTCTGGTCGTCGCCGACGGGCACGATGTCGGTCTGGTAGAGCAGGATGTCGGCCGCCATGAGCACCGGGTACGTGAAGAGCCCGACCGACGTCGCGTCGGACCCGTACCGCTGCGACTTGTCTTTGAACTGCGTCATGCGGCCGGCCTCGCCGAAGCCCGTGATCGTCGAGAGGATCCACGCCAGCTCGGCGTGCGCGCGCACGTGCGACTGCACGTAGAGCGTCGACCGGGACGGCTCGATGCCCGCCGCGATGTACTGGGCGGCCGTGCGGCGCGTCTTCTCGCGCAGCTCGGCCGGGTCGTTCGGCTGCGTCAGGGCGTGCAGGTCGACGACCGAGAAGAACGCATCGTAGGACTCCTGCAGATCGCGCCACTGCATGAGGGCTCCGATGTAGTTGCCGATGTGCAGCGAATCGGCGGAGGGCTGCATTCCGGAGTACAGGCGCGGTTTCGTCACCCGGCAATCCTAATGAGCGATCTCGCCCCCTACGCCCGCGCGGGCTCAGTGACCGAGCGTATAGTCCGCGATGACGGGGGAGTGGTCGCTCCATCGCGTGTCCCACGAGGGGGCGCGGAACACCGAGTAGTCCGTCACACGCTCGGCGAATGCCGGGGTCGCGAGGTGGTAGTCGATGCGCCACCCCGAGTCGTTGTCGAATGCGCGCCCGCGCATCGACCACCAGGTGTACGGCCCGGGCACGTCGCCCGCCCACCGGCGCCCGACGTCGACCCACCCGAGGCCGATGCCCGTCGTGCCGTCGACGCACTGGACCGGCTCTCCGGCGGGGCCGAGGAAGCGGTCGAAGTACGCGCGCTCGCGCGGCAGGAAGCCCGCCTTCTTGACGTTGCCCTTCCAATTGCGGATGTCGAGCTCGCGGTGCCCCACGTTGAGGTCGCCCATGATGAGCGCGAGCGGGTTGTCGGACACGAGCAGCGGCATCTGCTTCTCCATCGCGTCGAGGAATGCCCACTTCGCGTCCTGCCGCGGAGTGTCGGCCTCACCGGTCGGGACGTACGCGCTCACGATCGTGACGCGCTCGCCGTCGACCTCGAAGTCGGCCTCGATCCACCGCCCCGCGGAATCGAGCGGCTCGGGACTCAGGGCGGTGCGCACGTCGATCGCGCGATCTCGGCTCGCGATCGCGACGCCCGCGCGCCCCTTGAGGAGCGCCTCGTCGTTGACGAGCTGCCAGCCCGGCAGCACGGCGGCGAGCTCGTCGGCCGTCGCGCGCACCTCTTGCAGCGCCATGAGGTCGATGTCGGCCGCGTCGAGCCACTCGATCATGCCTTTGCGCGTCGCCGCGCGGATGCCGTTGACGTTGACAGAGGCGATGCGAACGCGGCGAGGCATGCGTGCCAGCCTAGCCGCGGGTGCGGACACACCTCATTCGAGCAGGCTGCCCCGACGTTCGTTCTTGACCGGGGGAGCGGATGCCTCGACCTCGGCGAGCTCTCGCTCCGCTTCGTGCACCGCGCGGTCTGCCGCCCACACCCTGTACCACGGCGCCTGGTCGCGGGCCGCGCGAGCCGTGCGCAGACGCACGCGCGCGGCGAGCACGAGCGCGCGATGCTCCTCAGCGAGTCGATCCGCCTCGGACTCGGGCAGAAGCGGCTCGTTGACGTCGTTCGCGCGCACCGCGATCCACGACGCCGCGACGAGGATGATGACACCCATGATGCGGAACCACAGCAGGAGGCCGACGAAGATCGCGAACGTCGCGAGCAGCGGGTTGGAGGGCGTGTAGCTGACGAGCAGGCCCGCACCCAGCTGGAGGACCGTGATCGCACCGCCGCCGAGCAGGGCGCCCGGCCAGATCCGACGCCACTGCAGCTCGGTGCCGGTGAGGAACCGCACGAGACCGGCGAGGGCCGCGCTGAACACCGAGAACGAGACGGCGACGGATGCCACGAAGCCGCCGGCCTGGTAGAGGAGCGA
>NZ_DASRXZ010000049.1:0-20987 GCF_035687345.1 Microbacterium sp. | reverse complement strand
GCAGGGCATCATCGACCCCGCCAAGGTGACCCGCTCGGCGCTGCAGAACGCCGCGTCGATCGCCGGCCTCTTCCTCACGACCGAGGCCGTCGTCGCCGACAAGCCCGAGAAGGCCGCTGCCCCCGCCGGTGGCGACCCGACCGGTGGCATGGACTTCTGATCCAGCCTCGCTCAGTCGAAAGACACCACGGATGCCCCGGCCCATTGGGTCGGGGCATCCGCCGTTTCTCGGCGCCTCCGGCGCCGGGCCAGGGCTCGGGCGTCAGCGGAACAGGTTGACGGTCGCCTGCTCGGCGTCGGCGTACTGCTGCGCGGCGACGCCGAGCGCGCCGTTGATCCCCGAAAGACTCTCCTCGACCTGGCGCTGCGTCGCGCGCCACTCGTCGATGACGGTCTGGAACGCGGCGGCCGCGCCGCCCGTCCACGTGGACTGCAGCTGCGTGAGCTGCGACATCATCGCCTGGGTCTCACCCTGGAGACGGTCGATCGTTCCGCGCACCGCGGCGGTGGCGGAGAGGACGGCGTCGCTGTCGACGGAGAACACGGCCATGGGGGCTCCTCGCTCGTTGGGGGAAGGTCGACAGCAACCGTAGGAGCGGGGGTGGGGCATCCGTCTCGCATTCTCAGGCGCGGTGGACAGCACTGCGTCGCGGCGAGGTGGGGAGGAGCGGTCAGCCTTCGTCTTCGGGCAGGCGCTCGAGCGGCTGCGTCTGGATGTGCAGGTGCTCCGCCGCCTCCCGCTCGGGCGCGAGCGGGAACCCGACGCGGAACGTCGCGCCGCCGCCCGGGGTGTCGAGCACGCGCACGGAGCCGTGCAGGGCCTCCACGATCGACGCGACGATCGACAGACCCAGACCGCTGCCGCCGGTCTCGCGCGTGCGGGAGGTGTCGGCGCGCCAGAACCGCTGGAAGATCTTCTCCTTGATCTGGTCCGGCACGCCTTCGCCGTGGTCGATGACCTCGATCCAGCCCTCGGCGCTCTCAGGGTCGACGCCGACGCGGAGCTCGATGGGGGAGTCGTCGGCGGTGAACCGGCGTGCGTTGCCGAGGAGGTTCGCCACGACCTGGCGGATGCGGTTCTCGTCGCCGAGCACGACGGGCGCGATGCCCCCGCTGTGCGCCGGTGCGTGCGGGAAGTCGAGCTGAGGCACGGGCGGCACGGCGGCGCCTTCCGAGCGGGGCGCAGGAACCGGCTTCGGCTTTCGCCGCAAGAGCGACAGCGTCGCGCCGGCACGAGCGATGGCAGACGTCGTGGGGCCGCGTCGTGCGGCCGGCTCGTCGGGCCGGTCCTGCACGGGCGCAGACGTCGTGGGCTCTGCCGGCGACTCGCCGTCGAGCACCGTGACGACCCGCAGCGGAGACGCCGCCCGCACGTCGAGCGCGGCGTCGCGCGCGACCGTGCGGAGATCGACCGGTCCGATCACCACGTCGCGTCGCTCGTCGAGGCGTGCGAGCGCCAGCAGGTCCTCCACGAGGAGACCCATGCGGATGGCCTCCTTCTCGATGCGGTCCATGGCCTGGGCGGTGTCCTCGTCGCCCGCGATGGCGCCCATGCGGTAGAGCTCCGCATAACCGCGCACCGTCACGAGCGGCGTGCGCAGCTCGTGACTCGCGTCGCCGATGAACCGCCGCATCTGCTCGACCGTCGCATCGCGATGCTCGATCGCGGCGTCGACCTTGTCGAGCATCGCGTTGATCGCGGTCTTCAGCCGGCCGACCTCGGTCGTGGTGGGCTCGATGTCGGTCATGCGCTGGCTGAAGTCGCCGTGCGCGATCGACATAGCCGTCGTCTCGACCTCGCCCAGACTTCGGAAGGTGAGCGTCACGAGCCAGCGCGTGAGGAACGCGCTCGCGACGAGGATGATGAGCGCGAGGATGCTGTAGATGCCGGTGAACGCGGCGACCGTGCTGTTGATCGACGCCGTCGGCAGGGCGACGAGCTGCGTGAACAGGCTCCCGACGCCCTCGATCGGGTAGGTGTCGACGCTCGCGTGGAAGGGCGCCCCGCCCTCCTCGGCTTCGACCGCGAACGGTGCCAGCCCCTGCCGTGCCGCCCACTCCAGCGTGACGGGTTCGGGAAGAACCGGGGTCTGCCGGCCGTCGCCGCCGGCCTCGGCCCGCAGCGTCCCCTCGCTGTCGTAGATCGCGACGACGTACTGCGTGGTGGGGGCATCCGGTTTCGGTCGGAACCGCACCTCACCGCCGTCCACCTCGATGTCGATCAGGCCGCTCGCGACGTCGGTCGGCGCGAGCGACTCGAGCTGCTGGTTGAGGCTCGCCAGCAGCGCTTCGCGCAGGAACCCCTGCGTGCCGACGCCGGCGGCGAAGAGGCCGATCGCCAGGAGCGCGACGGTGACCCCGGTGACCTTCGCGCGCAAGCTGGTGCCGCGCCAGCCCCGAGTGATCGCGTCGGTCTTGTCCGCCAGGTCAGTCCCTTTCGTCGCTCACGCGGATTTGCCCGCCTTGAGCATGTAGCCGAAGCCTCGCTTGGTCTGGATGAGGGGCTCACTCGAGTGCGGATCGATCTTGCGACGCAGGTACGAGATGTAGCTCTCGACGATGCCCGCGTCGCCGTTGAAGTCGTACTCCCACACGTGGTCGAGGATCTGCGCCTTCGACAGCACGCGGTTGGGGTTGAGCATGAGGTAGCGCAGCAGCTTGAACTCGGTCGGGCTCAGGTCGATCGACGTGTCGCCGACCTTCACGTCGTGCGTGTCCTGGTCCATCGTGAGCTCGCCGGCGCGGATCACGGAGTCCTCGTCGGCCTGCATCGTGCGGCGCAGGATCGCCTGGATGCGTGCGACGATCTCGTCGAGGCTGAAGGGCTTCGTGACGTAGTCGTCGCCGCCGGCGTTGAGGCCGGTGATCTTGTCTTCGGTCTCGTCTTTCGCGGTGAGGAACAGGATGGGGGCGGTGTAGCCGGCCCCGCGCAGGCGCTTGGTCACGCTGAATCCGTTCATGTCGGGGAGCATGACGTCGAGGATGATCAGGTCGGGCTCCTCTTCGAGGACCGCCGAGATCGTCTGCGCGCCGTTGGACACCGCGCGCACCTGGTAGCCCGCGAAGCGCAGGCTCGTGATGAGGAGATCGCGGATGTTGGGCTCATCGTCGACGACGAGGATGCGAGGTGCGCTCATAGGCCCATTATTGCCACGGATTCCGGCCCCTGTCTGGAAATCGCTCGCGGGCCGTCAGCGCAGCACGACGCAGCACCGCCCGGCGCTCGGTGCGAGCACCGGCGTGCGGGTCGCTTCGGTCGCCTCGACGACGCCCTCGAGGAGGGCGAGGTTCGCCGTGCAGACGAGCTTCGTGTGCGCCGCGGCGAGCGCGTGGAACGGGCAGTTCTCGAGCAGCACGGCGCCTTCCGCATCCTCCGCGGGGGCGTACCCGCACGCGGCGAGCGCCTGATCCAGACCGCCCGCCGCCGTGCCGATCGCGGCTCCGGTGTCGTGCGCCTGGGCGCGCAGCGCTTCGCGCACCGGCATCCGCTCGTTCTCAGCCTTCTCGATCGCCGACGCGAGGAGTTCGCCCGCGAGCTCGTAATGGCGTTCGGGAACGCTGCCGATGACATCGGCGGATGCCGCGGCATAGAGCTTCGCGGGGCGCCCCGCACCCGGGCCCGACCTGCCCGACAGCCGGCGGTACTCCACGCGCAGGAGCCCCGCCTCGGCGAGACGGTCGAGGTGGAACGCGGCGGTGGACCGGGGAATGCCGACGGCGGCCGCCGCCTCGTCGCGGCCGACCGGCCCCTCGGCCGCGGCGACGGCACGGTAGAGGTCGCGGCGCAGTGGGTCGCCGAGGGCTGCGATCGCGGTCACGCGGTTCGGCGCGAGCGGGTCCATGCGTCGAGTCTAACTCTAAAAACATGAACCTTGACAAAACAATCGTGAAGATCTACTGTCGGCCACAGGGGCGAGGAGGTCGAGATGTCATCATCCGGCGCGCTGCGGCTCCACCCGGTCGACGCCGCGGTCGCCGTCGACAGAGATCGGGCGGAGGCTGCCGTCGCGGAGCTGCTCGAGGCGCTCGGCCGCGACGTGAGCGGCGAGCACCTGGCCGACACCCCGCGGCGCGTCGTCGACGGACTCCTCGAGCTCATCACGCCGCGCGAGTTCACGGCGACGACGTTCCCGAACGAAGACGGGTACGACGACCTCGTGCTCGTGCGCGACATCCCCTTCACGTCCGTGTGCGAGCACCACCTCCTTCCCTTCCGGGGAGTGGCCCACGTCGGCTACGTTCCGGGACCGCGGCTCGTCGGGCTCTCGAAGCTCGCCCGCATCGTGGAGTGGTACGCGCACGACCTCCAGGTGCAGGAGCGCCTCACGGTGCGGATCGCCGACCACCTGGAGCGTCAGCTGGAGCCTGCGGGTGTCGGCGTCGTGATGAGCGCGGAGCACCTGTGCATGTCGGTCCGCGGCGTGCACGCCGTAGGCTCCCGCACAGAGACGCACGTGTTCCGCGGCGCCGTGGCTGCCGACGACCGACTGCGGCGCCGGTTCGAGGCATCCGGTTCATGATCGACTCGCGGGAGGCATTGCCATGACCCACATCGTCATCGTCGGAGGGGGCATCGCGGCCGGAACCGCCGCGGCCACCCTGCGCAAGGAGGGGTTCGACGGCGACGTCACCGTCATCACCGACGAACCCCACACCCCGTACCAGCGCCCGCCGCTGTCGAAGGGCTATCTGCAGGGCAAGGAGGGGACGGATGCCGTCCTCCTGCACCCGGCGGAGTGGTGGGACGAGCGGCGCATCGAGGTGCGCACATCGACGTCGGTCACGACCCTCGACCCCGGCGAGCACCGCGTGGGGCTCGCCGACGGCTCATCGCTCGCGTATGACTCGGTGCTGCTCGCGACCGGCGCGTCGCCGCGACGGCTGCCCATCGAGGGCGCGGATCTGACCGGTGTGCACATGCTGCGCCGGCTCGACGACTCCGACGCGCTGCGCGCCGAGCTCGAGGACGGCGGACGCCGACTCGTGCTCATCGGGTCGGGGTGGATCGGCATGGAGGTCGCCGCGTCCGCGCGCACGCTCGGCAACGAGGTCACGGTGCTCGAGCGGGACGCCGTGCCTCTTGCGCTCGCTGTCGGGGAGCAGATGGGCGGAGTCTTCCGTCGCCTGCATGAGGAGCACGGGGTCGAGCTGCGCACGTCGGTGAACGTCGAGCGCATCGTCGGCTCCGATCGCGCCGAGGGGGTGGTCGTCGACGGCGAGACCGTGCCCGCCGACGTCGTGCTCATCGGCGTCGGGGCGGTGCCCAACACTCAGCTCGCCGAGTCGGCCGGCATCGAGGTGAGCAACGGGATACTCACGGATGCCGCGCTGCGCACGAGCGCCCCGGATGTCTACGCCGCGGGCGATGTCGCGAACGCGTATCACCCGGTCATCCAGCGGCACCTGCGCAGCGAGCACTGGGAGAACGCCCGCAAGGCGGGCCCGGTCGCCGCGAAGAACATGCTCGGCCAGGATGCCGCGCACGACTCGATCCCGTACTTCTACACGGATCAGTTCGACCTCGGCATGGAGCTGTCGGGCTACCCGCTGCTCATGTCGAGCGCGGACCTGGTGATCCGAGGCGATCTCGACACGCGCGAGTTCATCGTGTTCTGGGTCGACCACGGGCGCGTCGTCGGCGGCATGAACGTCAACGTGTGGGAGGTGAACAAGGCCGTCCAGAAGCTCATCCGGTCGGGCGAGCGCGTCGACCTCGATGCCCTCGCCGATCCGGACACGCCTCTCGAGAGCCTCGTTCCGTGACCGCAGCGCCCTCCGTGACCGAGGCGCCGTACGCGCTCGACATGCGAGGCACGACGCTCGACCTCACGCGGCACGTCGCCGTGATGGCGATCGTGAACCGCACGCCGGACTCGTTCTACGACCGCGGGGCGACGTTCGCGCTCGACGCCGCGATCGCAGCGGGCGTCGCCGCCGCCGAGGAGGGCGCCGACATCGTCGACGTCGGCGGCGTCAAGTTCGCACCCGGCCCGCCGCTGCCGATCGAGCACGAGATCGAGCGTGTCGTGCCCGTCGTGCGCGCGCTCGCACCGGTGGTGGCGGTGAGCGTAGACACGTTCCACCCCGAGGTCGCACGTGCGGCGATCGACGCCGGTGCGAGCATCGTGAACGACACGACCGGTCTGCGCGACCCGGCGATGGCCGACGTGATCGCCGAAGGCGAAGCGGGCGTCGTGATCGCCCACAGCCTCGCGGCGCCGCGGATGCCGCATCCGAACCCGCATTACGACGATGTCGTCGCCGAAGTCGCCGCGTTCCTGACCGACCGCCGCGATCGAGCCTTGGGATGCGGCATCCCGCCCGAGCGGATCATCCTCGACCCCGGGCACGACCTCAACAAGAACACGCTCCACTCGCTCGAGCTCACGCGGCGCCTTCGCGAGTTCGCCGCCCTCGGCTCGCCCCTGCTGATCGCGCTGTCGAACAAGGACTTCGTGGGCGAGGCGCTCGGCAGCGATCGCGGGGACCGGCTCGCCGGCTCGCTCGCCGCCGCAGTGTACGGCGTGCTGCAGGGCGCGCGCATCGTGCGGGCGCACAACGTGCGCGAGACGCTCGACGCCGTGCGCATGGTCGAGGCGATCGCCGGATGGCGGGAGCCCGCGTTCCTGCGCCACAACATGCCCACCGAGGAGGTCGCATGACGCCGACCAGGGACGAGCTCTTCGCACTCTACGCGCTGCCCGATCGCAGCACGCGCCGCGTGCGAATGAACTTCATCGAGAGCGCGGACGGCGCTGTCACGCTCGGCGGGAGCAGCGGCGCGCTCGGCGGCGAGACGGACCGCGCGGTGATGCGCGTGCTGCGCACGATGTCGGACGTCGTCATGGTGGGCGCCGGCACGGTGCGGGCCGAGGGCTACGGCGGCGTGCGGATGGACGAACCGGATGCCGCGTGGCGCCGCGCGCACGGACTGAGCGAGCACCCGCCGCTCGCGATCGTCAGCCACCGGCTCGACATCGAACCGGAGCATCCGTTCTTCGCGGAAGCCGTCGTGCGGCCGTTCGTCGTGACGCACCAGGACGCCCCGGATGACCGGCGGCGCGCGCTCGAGGAGGTCGCCGAGGTGCTCGTGCACGGCGCTTCGCGCGTGGATCTCGCGCTCGCGCTCGACGCGCTCGCGGAGCGCGGCATGACACAGGTGCTGTGCGAGGGCGGTCCGCACCTGTTCGGGTCGCTCCTCGGAGCGGGGCTCGTGGGCGAGCTGTGCGTCACGATCGCGCCGCGCATCGTCGGCGGTGTCGCGGGGCGCATCGACCGGGGTGCGCCCGAAGCCGACCGCCGCTTTCGGCTCGCGTCCTCGTTCGTCGACGACGAGGGATTCGTCTTCTTGCGCTACGCGGTGAAGTGAAACCGGCGCGCGGTCATCCGTCGAGGGTCAGTCGAGGCACGCGCGAACCGCCCGGTCGATCACGGGTCGGATCTCGGCATCCGGATCGACGGTTACTCGGTGCAGGACGATCCCTTCGGCGGCGGCCATGAGCGTGCGCACCGCCTCCTGCGGCGAGCGGGCGCCGATCCGTTCCAGGAGGACCGTCGTCCACTCGACGAAGACGCGCCGCTGCTCGAGAAGGGGTGCGAGGAGCTCGGCGTCGCCGGCGGCCTCCAGGAAGAGCGCGTACCGCGCGCGTGTGCGGGCGGCGAGTGGGCCGGTCTGCACCGTGATCATGCCGGCCATCGCATCGACGAGCTGCTCCGGCGTCTCCACCGTCGGGGCTTCGGTCGCAGCGAAGTCGGCGCGCTCGCTCTCGGCGAGCCACGCGACGACTCCCGCGACGAGGGCCTCGCGGCTGCGGAACCAGTTCGAGGTCGAGCCCTTGGGGAGGTCCGCCCTCTCGTCGACGCGGGCGTGCGTGAGGGCACGGATGCCGCTCTCGCCCACGAGGGCGACCGCGGCGTCCAGAGCGCGCGTGCGGGTTGTGGCCACGCCTTCACTGTAGGCGTCCCCGAGCTACTACGAAAGTAGTGACATCTTACTACGGAAGTAGTATTCTCCTCTCGTCGGCGCCGTCGGCGGCGACTGCGGGACCGGCGAAGGTGCGATCCCGCCCCTGAGAGGAGCACGGCGATGTCTCACACAGTCCAGTCCCAGACCATCGGCCTGCGGGTGTCACGCGAAGTGCCCGCCACACCCGACGAGGTGTTCACCGCGTACACGGATCCTGAAGCGCAGCGCGTGTGGCTGTCGCAGCTCGGTCCCGACGTGGGGCAAGTGCGCACGACGGTCGACCTTCGCATCGGGGGAGTGTGGGAGGCGACCTTCTTCGCGAACCCGTCCGTCCTCGTCCACGACGTGTTCACGTTCCTCGAGGTGGATCGGCCTCGCCGGCTCGTGACCGGCCACGTCGGCGAGTCCACGGTGGACGGGCGGGCGCAGCCGCCGATCCGGACGCACATCGAGGTGACGTTCGCGCCGACCGATGCCGGCACGCTGATCACCGTCGACCACACCGGATTCGCCGACACGCAGACGCGGGACTTCTTCGAGAACGTCGCGTGGCCCGGCGGACTGGATCGTCTCGCGGCCTACGTGGCGGAGAGGCGCTGAGCGGCACCGCCCGAGGTGGAGATGAAGCTGTTCGTCCTGCCGGTCTTCGGCGCCCTTGTGGCGTGCACCCTCGAGACGGTGCGCTGAGGATCAGGCGGCAGCCAGCGCGTCGGCGTCGAGGATCGTGTAGCTGTAGCCCTGCTCGGCGAGGAACCGCTGCCGGTTCTGCGCGAAGTCCTGGTCGACGGTGTCGCGCGCGATGAGCGTGTAGAAGCTCGCGGTGTGGCCCGACTCCTTCGGACGCAGCAGGCGACCGAGCCGCTGCGCCTCCTCCTGACGCGAGCCGAACGACCCGGAGACCTGGATCGCGACGGATGCCTCGGGCAGGTCGATCGAGAAGTTCGCGACCTTCGACACGATGAGCAGCGAGATCTCGCCCTCGCGGAACGCCTGGTAGAGCTGCTCGCGCTCGTCGACCGGCGTCGCGCCGGTGATCTTCGGTGCGTCGAGCGCCTCGGCGAGGATGTCGATCTGGTCGAGGTACTGACCGATCACCAGGATGCGCTCGCCCTCGTGGCGCTCGACGAGCCGGCGCACGACGCCGATCTTCGCCTCGGCGGTCGCCGCGAGCCGGTAGCGCTCGTCGTCCGGGGCGGCGGCGTACTCGAGGCGGTCGCCTGCGGGGAGGTCGACGCGCACCTCGTAGCAGACGGCGGGAGAGATGAACCCCTGCGCCTCGATCTCCTTCCACGGTGCGTCGAAGCGCTTCGGCCCGATGAGGCTGAAGACGTCGCCCTCGCGGCCGTCTTCGCGCACGAGCGTTGCGGTCAGGCCCAGGCGGCGGCGCGCCTGCAGGTCGGCGGTGAGCTTGAAGACGGGCGCCGGCAGCAGGTGGACCTCGTCGTACACGATGAGGCCCCAGTCGAGCGCGTCGAGCAGCGCGAGGTGCGCGTACTCGCCCTTCCGCTTCGCGGTGAGGATCTGGTACGTCGCGATCGTGACCGGCTTGATCTCCTTCACCTGGCCGGAGTACTCGCCGATCTCCTCGGGTGTGAGCGTCGTGCGCTTGAGCAGTTCGTCGCGCCACTGGCGCGCGCTCACGGTGTTGGTCACGAGGATGAGCGTCGTCGTCTTCGTCTCGGCCATCGCCCCGGCGCCCACGAGCGTCTTGCCCGCGCCACAGGGGAGGACGACAACGCCCGACCCGCCCTGCGTGAACGTCTCGACGGCCTGCCGCTGGTAGGGACGCAGGTGCCAGCCGTTCTCGGCGAGATCGATCGGATGCGGCGTGCCCGGCGTGTAGCCCGCGAGGTCTTCCGCCGGCCAGCCGATCTTGAGCAGCTCCTGCTTGATGTGGCCGCGCGCCCACGCGTCGACGACGTAGACGTCGGGGGAGGGGTGCGCGATGAGCAGTGGTTGGATGCGCTTGTTCTTGGCGACCTCGGCGAGCACTGCGGCATCCGTCGATCTCAGGATCAGCGCGTCGTCGCCGTGCCCCTCGACGGCAGCCCGCTCGATCACGAGGCGGCCGTACCGCCCAACGGTCTCGCGGATGTCGATCGCGACCGACGGAGGCACGGGGAACCGCGTCCACCGGTCGAGCGTTGCGAGCATGTCGTCGGCGTCATGACCGGCCGCGCGCGCGTTCCACAGTCCCAGCCGCGTGATGCGGTACGTGTGGATGTGCTCGGGCGCGCGCTCCAGCTCGGCGAAGATCGCGAGCTCGTGGCGCGCGCTCTCGGCATCGGGGTGGGCGACTTCGAGGAGCACGGTCCGGTCGCTCTGCACGATGAGGGGGCCGTCAGCCATAACGAGCCATTCTACCCGCGTGCCCGTCGCCGGGCCTCGCGGGGCCGGGTCTCGTGTCAGCCGCGGCTCACGCTGACGATGCTCGACACCGGCAGAGTTCGCTCGATGTCGGCGCCGCGGTCGCGCCCGCGCAGGCGACCGCCGCCCAGACCGGACGCCTCGAGCGTGAACGTGCGCTCGCCGCCGTCGGGCATGCGCACCACCACGACCACCGTCGCGCGCGCCCGCACGGCGAGCTCGAGCTCGCGCGCGAGCCACGCCGACTCGGAGTCGGCCGAGCTGCCCGCACGCAACGTCGCGATGAGCCCCGCGTACACGGTCTCGGGGGCTGTCTCGACGGTGCGCGGACCCGAGGCGTGGCGGTGCATCGACTCGGCCTCGCCGTCGTCGCCGATAGCGACGACGGGATACCGCGCGTCCGCGAGCGCCCAGTACACGGCATCGCGCGACACCCGCGACACGAGGCCGCCGCCGTCGGCGATGAGCCCGAGCGGACGCAGCGCCTGGTCGATCTCGATGGCGTCGAGGATCGAGGCATCCGTCGAGGTCACACGTGTGCCGCCGGATGCCGCGTCCTCCGCCACTCGCACGAGACCGTGGCGCGCCGCCGTGCTCTCGATGAGGTACTCGAGCGGCTGCGGGATGCCCGTGAGCGAGATGCCGGCGAGGAACTCGCGGATCGATTCGGCCGACTCGCCCTCGGTCATGCCGGCGCCGATCGAGTCGGCGCTGAAGCGGTAGCTCGACGCCTGCGCGCGCGACTCGCGCTTCGCGATGCGCCGCAGGCGCAGGTCGAGGCGCGGGGCGAGGGGTCCTGGCGCGATCGCGGTGAGGTCGGCCTGCAGGTAGATGCGGTCGATCTCGGCCGGCAGGAGGGACTCGAGGCCGGATGCGTCCACCCGCCCGTCCTCGCGCAGCTCACGGGTCCACGCGGGCTCGGCCCCCGACGGCGTCAGCAGTCCGAACCGCACCATCACGCGGCGCAGGCTCGCGGCGCGGTCGGGCCACGCGGGGTCGAGGGGGAACGCCCCGGGCCACGACGAGATCGGTGACACGCCGCCCGAGTCCGTGCGGAGGGCGCGAGGGAGGGAATCGCGGATGCCTCGCACCAGCGTCGCCCACCGTTCCGGAGTGCTCGCCTCGAGCCAGGCCTCTCCCGCCTCGCTCACGACCCAGTCGCGTCCGTCGGCGCGCAGCAGTCCCGCCGCGGCGGCCGCCGTCACGAGATCGTCCAGCTCGTCGGCGTCGAGCACCGCTCCGGCGTCGATGAGCCTGCGTCGGTCGACCGCGCTGACGCTCCCGCTGCCCGTGCGGCTCAGCGCGATCGCGGAGCTCGCCAGGAGCACATCGGCGAGTGCCCCGAGGTTCGTGAACGCGCGCTCTGCGGCGGCTGCGGCATCCGACTCGCCCGCCTCCGGCGCCTCGGGCGCCGCTTCGGGCTCGAACGCCGTCGCGTCGTCGGCGGCCGCCGCGTCGAGCCGCTCGCGCACCGCGGCGAACGGCGCGCCCGTCTCGTCGACGAGCGCCAGGCGCTGCGCGTCGTCGCCCGTCGTGCGGCCGTCGCGGAGCTCGCGCAACGTCGCGCGGGGAAGCCGCATGAGGGCGCGGTCGACGGATGCCGGGTCGAGCAGTGCGGCCGCCGCGTCGAAGAAGCCCTGCCACGAGGCCGACGGCGAGACGCCCCGCGCCGCGAGCGTGCCGGCGAGCCCGGCGTCGTCGAGGGACGCCAGCCGGGTCGCGAGCGCACGCTCGTCGGAGAGCACTCAGCCTCCTCGGTTGGCGCGCGCCCTCCGCACGAAGCTCATGATGAGCACGGTCAGAAGAAGGAGGAACGCGAGGATCGGGGCGATGTAGACGACGATGCCGACCACGGGCCACACGCCGGTGGAGAAGTCGGCGTTCGCCGCCGACCCGAGCATGATCGCGAAGAAGCACACGATCGACAGCACCAGCAGGCCGAGCGACATGTAGGAGAGGATGCGGTCGATGCGTCGGATCGGAACGTCCTCGCGGGGGGAGGGTGTGCTCATCCGCATAAGACTATCGCGGCGCCGGATCACCTCACACGCGCGGGCGACGCGCGTGGAAAGCATCTAGGCTTGTGGTCGGGATCGGAAGGTCCCATGTCCGTCATGCCCGCGCGCCGCGCGGTCCCCCCAAGCGAGGTTCCCATGCCCACCGGCAAGGTCAGGTTCTACGACGACGAGAAGGGGTTCGGCTTCATCGCGAGCGACGACGGCCAGGACGTCTTCCTGCACGCGACCGCCCTGCCCGCCGGCGCCTCGCCCAAGGCCGGCCAGCGCGTCGAATTCGGCGTCGCCGAGGGCAAGCGCGGCCCGCAGGCCCTGTCGGTGCGCTTCCTCGAGGCACCTGTGAGCCTCGCGAAGCGCTCACGCAAGCCGGCCGACGACATGGCGATCATCGTGGAGGACCTCGTCAAGCTGCTCGACGGCATCGGCGCCGACCTGCGCCGCGGGCGCTACCCCAGCGGTTCGCATTCGCGCAAGGTCGCCGCCGTGCTGCGCAAGGTCGCGGATGAGCTGGACGCCTGAGCCGATGGACGAATCGCTCGCCCGTGAGCTCGCGCTCGCCGCGCTGCGCGAGGTGACGCCCGAGTCGACGATCGGCGAGCCGGCCGGGTCCGACGTGTCGGAGGACGGCGTCGTGTCGCTGCGCTTCGAGAACCGCCTCGCGGGCTACCCGGGGTGGTTCTGGACCGTGAGCCTCGCCCAGGTCGACGATGCACCCCCGACCGTTCTGGAGGTCGAGCTGCTTCCGGGCGACGACGCTCTCCTCGCACCCGAGTGGGTGCCGTGGGCCGTGCGCCTCGCCGAGTACCAGGCGGCGCAGGCGGCGCAGGCCGAGGCATCCGGAGACGACGAATCGGATGCCGAGCTCGACGCCGTCCTCGTCGACGTCGAAGACCTCGACGCGGAGGACTTCGACACCGACGGATCGCCGATCCTGCACGCGGGCGACGTCGACGGCGTCGACATCGACGAGCTCGCGGACGGGCCGGAGGACGAGGACGATGCGGTCGAGGATGAGGCCGACGACGAGCTGGACGACGCCGACGACGCGGACGAGTCCGACGATGAGACGGAAGACGCGGACGAGTCCGACGACGAGACGGACGACGCCGACGAGGCCTAGAGCCGCTCGAGCGTGTAGTCGATGCAGCGGATGAGCTGACGCACGTCGTCGGGCTCGATCGACACGAACGTCGCGATGCGCAGCTGGTTGCGCCCGAGCTTGCGGTAGGGCTCGGTGTCGACGATGCCGTTCGCGCGCAGGCTCTTGGCGATCGCGGCGGCGTCGACCGACTCGTCGAAGTCGATCGTCACGACCACGGGGGAGCGGTCGGCGGGGTCGGCGACGAACGGAGTGGCGACGGCGGATGCCGTGGCCCACTCGTACAGCGCGTCCGACGACTCGCGCGTGCGGGCATCCGCCCACTGCAGTCCGCCGTTCTCGTTGATCCAGTTCACCTGCTGTTCGAGGAGGAACAGCGTCGCGACGGCGGGAGTGTTGAGCGTCTGGTTGAGGCGCGAGTTGTCGAGCGCGTTCTTGAGGCTCAGGAAATCGGGGATGTAGCGGTCGGATGCGGCGATGCGCTCGATGCGCTCGATCGCGGCGGGCGAGACGAGCGCGAACCACAGGCCGCCGTCCGAGCCGAGGTTCTTCTGCGGCGCGAAGTAGTAGACGTCGGCCTCCGTCGCGACGAAGTCGATGCCGCCGGCCGCGCTCGTCGCGTCGATGACGGTGAGCGCGCCGTCGTCGCCGTGCACGCGCTCGACAGGGGCCGAGACGCCGGTCGACGTCTCGTTGTGCGGCCACGCGTAAACGTCGACGCCTTCGACCGGCTCGGGCACCGCGCGCGTGCCGGGCTCCGCTTTGCGGACGTCGGGCGCCTCCAGCCACGGGGCCTTCGCAGCGGCGGCGAACTTGCCGCCGAACTCGCCGAACACGAGGTTCTGGCTGCGGCGCTCGATGAGCCCGAACGCCGCTGCGTCCCAGAACGCGGTCGAGCCGCCGTTGCCGAGGATGACCTCGTAACCCTCCGGGGCATGGAAGAGGTCGCTCAACCCGGCGCGCACGCGCCCCACGAGATCCTTCACGCCGGGCTGGCGGTGCGACGTCCCCAGGAGGGTCGCTCCGGCCGTCACGAGCGCCTCGAGCTGCGCGCCGCGGATCTTCGACGGTCCGCAGCCGAAACGGCCGTCGGCGGGCAGCAGTTCACGAGGGAGCTCGATGTGGGGCATGGGTCGATTCTAGGAGCGGCGGGGGAGGCGCCCCGCACGGCCGGGTGTCCCGCCGGTTGGATAGGCTGGGAAGGCCCCTTCCACACGGTGAGGACACCGCGATGACCGACCTGATCGACACCACCGAGATGTACCTGCGCACGATCCTCGAGCTCGAGGAGGAGAACATCGTGCCGTTGCGTGCGCGCATCTCCGAGCGCCTCGGCCACTCGGGGCCCACCGTGTCGCAGACGGTCGGCCGCATGGAGCGGGACGGCCTCGTCATCGTGTCGGGTGACCGCACCCTCGAGCTCACCGACGAGGGCCGACAGAAGGCGGTCGACGTGATGCGCAAGCACCGCCTTGCGGAGCGCCTCCTCTCCGACGTCATCGGCCTCGACTGGGCGTTCGTCCACGAAGAGGCGTGCCGGTGGGAGCACGTCATGAGCGAGCAGGTCGAGCGCCGTCTCGTCGAGCTCCTCGGTCACCCGACCGAGTCGCCCTACGGCAACCCGATCCCCGGCCTCGACCAGCTGGGCGACATCCCCGCCAAGCAATTCGAGCAGGGAGTCGTCGGGCTCGTGCGCCTGCTGAACGAGGTCGGTGGTCCCGTGCGGGGCACCGTGCGCCGCCTCGCCGAGCCCGCGCAGGTCGATCCCGAGCTGCTGCAGCAGCTCAAGGCGGCCGGCGTCGTGCCGGGCGCGACGGGCGAGTACCGCTTCAGCGAGGGGTACGTCCTCGTCGAGATGGACGGGTCCGACGAGGGCCTCGAACTGCCGGTCGAAGTCGCGTCGCACATCTTCCTCGTCGACGACCGGAACTGAGGGGCGTTCGACACACCCAGGAATCTGCCAGCGCGCCAGCGTGACAGATTCGTTACCTTCAGGTAGCCTCGAACAGTCCAATCGGCGAGAAGCCCGCCTCGGACCCCGCGTGGATTGCCTCATCGGCTCGTCGTCCACGCGGTGAAGCCCGCACCTCGTGCCCCGACACACAGTGCCGACGAGCCAGCGCTCCGGCGCGGAGGCGCCGGAGGACAGTTTGGCTGAAGAGACCATCTCGCCACCCGACGAGACCTTGACCCAGTCGACGGACCTGACCCGTCGCAACCGCAACAGACGACCCGTCGCTCCCCAGAAGCCCACGCGCACCGCGACGCGCCCGTCGGCCTCGAAGGCGCCGCGCAGCGCGGTCAAGCCTCTGCGAAGCCTTGCGACCCTCGCCGTCGTGGGCGGTCTCATCGCGACCGTCGCGCTCCCCGCCTACGGCGCGTGGCGTCCCGCTGAAGACGCCGTGACCCTCCAGCAGGTCGCCGCCGATGACGCGCAGTCCCTCGTCGTCGCGTCGAACGCGACCGGCGTCGAGCTCGCACGCGGCGGCTACGCCGCGACCACCGAGGAAGAGATCGCCAAGAAGAAGGCGCAGGAGGCGGCTGCCGCCCGCGCCCGCGCGATGCAGAGCCGCGTGGCATCCGTCCCGATCAACATCAGCATGGTCTCGCCCGGCAGCGGTGCCGTGCGCTGGCCGCTCCTCAACTTCACCAAGGGCCGCGGGCTCGGCGACTCCGGCTATCACCAGGGCGTCGACCTGCTCGCCGGCTGCGGCACGCCGATCTACGCGGCGGCCGCGGGCGTCGTCCGCGTCTCTCAGGAGAGCTTCGGCGGCTACGGCGTCGCGATCACGATCGACCACGTCATCAACGGCCAGAAGGCGTCCACGCTGTACGGCCACATGACCTACGGCAGCCGTCAGGTCGCCGCCGGCCAGTCGGTCGAGGCGGGTCAGCTGATCGGCCTCGTCGGAAGCACCGGAAGCTCGACCGCGTGCCACCTGCACTTCGAAGTGCGCATCAACGACGCGCTCGTCGACCCGTGGGCGTGGCTCCAGGCGAACGCCGGGTAGTTCACCGACACGCCATAATGCGTTCGCGTCGACTCGCCCTCGGGCGGGTCGACGTGCATTACCCTGAAACCCGACGCTGAGAGAAGCGGAGGGAGCCGATGGGCAGCACACCACGCATCCGAACCACGGATGCGCTCGGACGCCTCGTCCTCCGGCATTGCACGAGCGGATGCCACGGCCGCACCGTGGCGCCATAGCGCTGTCTGCCCGACAGCGCTTTTTTCATGCCCCTGCGCACCTCGAATCGTCGCAGTTCGAATACCGAGAAGCCGTCCCGGCCATTCGAGAGGATGATGATGCGCACTCTGGTGCTGAACGCGGGCTACGAGCCCCTGGCCATCGTGTCGTTCAAGCGAGCCCTCGTGCTCGTCATGAACGAGAAGGCCACGGTCGTCGAACACATCGACGACGAACCCGTCTGGAGTGCGAGCGGAGTCTATGAACGTCCCGCCGTCATCCTCCTGACCCGATACGTGCGCGTTCCCAGCGCGCGGCGCGTCCCGGTCACGCGCCGCGGAGTGCTGCGTCGCGACGCACACCACTGCGCGTACTGCGGGAAGGCGGCGTCGACGATCGACCACGTCGTGCCGCGCTCGCGCGGCGGCGAGGACTCGTGGGAGAACCTCGTCGCGTGCTGCCTGCGCTGCAACAACCTCAAGGGCGATCGCACGCCCGGCGAGATCGGGTGGGAGCTGCGGATCACACCCCGCCCGCCGCGCGGCACGCAGTGGACCGTGCGCGGCACGGATCGCACCGATCCGCGGTGGGAGCCGTATCTCGCGCTCGCGGCGTAGGCGCGGCATCCGTCTCGAGCATTTCTCGGCGAGTCGCCGCGAAGCGCAGCGTGAAGCCGCACTTCGTGGCGGATCGCCAGAAAGGGCACACGACGTCGTGGCCGTGATGGGATGGAGGGCGTGACCCGAGCTCTCATCGTGATCGACATGCAGCGCGGCTTCGACGACCTGGACTTCTGGGGGCCGACGACCAACCCCGACTGCGAGGCGAACGTCGCGTCTCTCGTCGCGGCGTGGCGAGCCGCGGATGAGCCGATCGTCGTGGTGCGCCATGACTCGCGGTCGGAGGGCTCGCCGCTGCATCCGTCGAATCCGGGCAATGCGCTGGTCGAGTCGGTCGCGGATGCCCCGGCGGCGGTGCTCGTGACCAAGCACGTCAACTCGGCGTTCTACGGTGATCCCGACCTGCACGCGTGGCTGCAGGAGCGGGGGATCGGCGAGCTCGTGGTGTGCGGGATCCAGACGAACATGTGCGTCGAGACGACGGCGCGCATGGGCGGGAACCTCGGCTACGGCGTGACGGTCGTGCTCGATGCCACGCGCACGTTCGACCTCTCGACCGAGATCGCGGGTCTCGGGGCGGTGACCCGCACGGCGGACGAGCTCATGGCGACGACGGCGCTCGACCTGCAGGCGGGTGGCTTCGCGCGGATCGCGACGACGGCGGATCTCACCGCCGTGTGATGCTCCTCGCCGGCTCGGACTCCGGCCTGCGGATGTCGTAGCTAGGAGTTATATTCGATCGCACGATAGGAAACATAGAACATCCGTTCTATCATCGGGGGATGAAGGCGATCGTGCGACACCAGGCGATGCCGTCGGCAGATGTGCATGAGCTGCGAGCGCGGCTCGAGCGCGTGCAGGGTCGGCGCATGGAGGCGCCGGTGCTGCCGACGCATCCGGTCCTCGCCGACCTGCTTCCCGGCGGGGGACTGCGGGCGGGGTCGATGTACTCGCTCGCCCCGTCGACGTCGCTGCTGCTCGCGCTGCTCGCACGCCCCACGCAAGAGGGCTCGTGGTGCGGAGTCGTGGGCATGCCCGAACTCGGGGCAGAGGCGGCAGAGCACCTGGGGGTGGATCTCTCCCGGCTCGTGCTCGTGCCCGATCCCGGGCCGCGGTGGGTCGCGGTCACCGCGACGATCGCCGAGGTGCTGCCCGTCGTCGCCGTGCGCCCTTCCGGCCGCATCGCCGACGGCGAGCTCTCGCGGCTGGCCGCGCGGCTGCGCGATCGCGGATCCGTGCTGCTCGTGCAGGGCGTCTGGCCGCAGGCCGAGGCGGCGCTGAGCGTGAGCGACGCGGAGTGGACGGGCGTGGGCGACGGTCACGGCTACCTCGCCGGTCGCACGCTCACCGTCACGGTGCACAGCAGGCGCTCGCCCGTGCCGCGTCGCGCGCGTCTGCAGCTGCCCGATATCGGCGGCCGCCTCGCACCCGTCGAGCACGGGAGGGTCGAACGCGCTCCCGTTCCCGTCGAGCTCGCACCGGATTTCGCCGACATTCCGGCGAGGGCGGTGAGCTGACGTGGCGGCGCGGCGTGTCGCATCGGATGCCGCACGCGGTGCGTCGACGGCACCCGTGCGCAGTCTCGTGCTGTGGTTCCCGGACTGGCCGGTGACCGCGCTTCTGCGGGAGGGCGTGCGCGACGATGCAGGCGTGCCGTTCCAGGCGTCGGCGCCCATCGCCGTGCTGCAGGGCAACGAGGTCGTCGCATGCTCGCGGGCGGCGCGCGACGCCGGCGTCCGCCGGGGGCAGCGGCGCCGCGACGCGCAGGCGCGCTGCCCATCCCTCGCGGTGGTCGCCGCCGACCCGGCTCGCGATCACCGCGCGTTCGCTCCGATCGTGGCGCGCGTCGAAGAGCATGCGCCCGGGGTGCAGCTCGTCCGGCCTGGGCTGTGCGCGCTGCGCGCGCGAGGACCGGCGAGGTACTACGGCGGAGAAGAGGCGGCCGCCCGCGTGCTGCTCGACGCCCTCGCCGAGATGGGGCTCCACGAGGTGACGGCGGGCGTCGCCGACGGGCCGTTCACCGCGCAGCAGGCCGCCCGCACGGCGCGCAGCGAGCGCGTGCGCGTGGTCCGACCCGGAGAGGCGGCAGCCTTCCTCGCCCCGCTCTCGGTCGCGACACTCGACGACGCGTCGGGCGGACTCGCGGCAGGCGACACCGGTGACGAGCTCGCGAGCCTGCTCGCGCGTCTGGGCGTCCACACGCTCGGCGACTTCGCGGCGCTCGAGGTCGACCGCGTGCGCGAACGGTTCGGCGAGCGCGGTGTGCGGCTCCACGCCCTCGCGGCGGGTGTCGACTCGAGTCCCGTCGAGCCGCGTGTCCCGCCGCCCGAGCTCGACCGCGAGGTCGCGTTCGAGCCGCCGCTCGAGATCGCCGAGCAGGTCGCTTTCGCGATGCGCGTGCCCGCCGAGGAGTTCATCGCGCGTCTCGGGGCGGTCGATCTGGTGTGCACCGAGTTGCGGGTCGAGCTCGTGGGCGATCGAGGTGAGCGCAGTGAGCGGGTGTGGCTGCATCCGGGTTCGTTCGATGCGTCGGCGGTCGTCGATCGCGTCCGCTGGCAGCTCGCCGAAGACGCCATGCCGCCACCCGGCGATGACGACGAGATCGCACCCGCCGACGGAGCGCTGCGCAGCGGGGTCGCCCTCGTACGGATCTCCCCCGAGGCGGTCGACGCGGCGTCGCACCACCGGGTGGCACTGTTCGGATCAGGGCCCGACGAGCGCGTGCACCACGCCCTGTCGCGCGTGCAGGCGATGCTCGGCCATCGCGGCGTGCTCACGCCCGCGGTCGGCGGTGGCCGGTGGCTCGCCGAGCGTCAGGTGCTCGTGCCGTGGGGCGACCGTGTCGTGCTCGACAAGGAGCGGTCCCGCCCGTGGCCGGGGAGCCTTCCTGCGCCGCTGCCGGCCACGGTGTTCCCCGAGCCGCGTCCGGCGCGCGTGACCGGCGAGGGCGGCGCGACGGTCGCCGTCGACGACCGTGGTGCGCTCACGACGCCCCCGACGATGCTCGTCGAGAGCGGGCGGCGGCGCGCGGTCGTGGCGTGGGCGGGACCATGGCCGGTCGTGGAGCGCGGGTGGGATCCCTCGCGCGTGCGGCGTGCGCACCGCTTCCAGCTCGTCGACGCCGACGGCGACGCGTGGCTGGTCGTGAACGAGCACGACGAGTGGGCGGTCGAGGCGAAGTATGACTAGGCGGTGCGGCTGATGGGCTTCGACAACCCTCCCATCCCGTGGTCCGAGATGGAGCGGCTGCTCAGCGACCGGCGCCGCCCGCGGCAGGTGCCGGCCGGAGCCGACGGCGGAGACAGCCCCGCCTGGTCGCACAAGCGCGCACCGTACGTGGCGCCGCCCATCGAGCGTCCGCCCGACGCGACGCCGTATGCCGAACTGCACGCGCACACGTCGTTCTCGTTCCTCGACGGCGCATCCTCGCCCGAGGAGCTCGCCGAAGAGGCCGAGCGGCTCGGGCTGCACGCGCTCGCGGTCACCGACCACGACGGGTTCTACGGCATCGTGCGGTTCGCCGAGGCCGCCGAGAAGCTCGAGCTCAAGACCGTGTTCGGCGCCGAGCTGTCGCTCGGGCACATGGACCGGTCGCCGAGCCCGGCGAGGGGCGGCGAACCCGACCCGGTCGGCACCCACTTGCTCGTGCTGGCGCGCGGCGAAGAGGGCTACCACCGGCTCGCGGCGGCGATCACGCACGCGCAGCTGCGCGGCGCCGCGAAGGGCCGCCCG
>NZ_DASRXZ010000048.1:0-23613 GCF_035687345.1 Microbacterium sp. | reverse complement strand
CTGGATCGAACGGACCTATCACCGGCGCCGCCGGCAGCGCATCCTCGGCAAGTTGACGCCCGTCGAGTTCGAAGCCATCATGACCACACAGGCCGCGTCCGCGGCCTAACACGAAGAGTCACCAAGACCTTCAGCAGTCCCACGATCCCGGTCCGCTGTTCGAATGGTTGGTCAGCGGTGACGTGCCGTTGGATGACAGCGGCGTACTCAACGTGTCACGAGCGTCCTACGACCACATCCGGCCCTACTGGGACGAGATCGGCGTCACCATCGCCGGTCGCCACAGCTTCGACATCACGGACGGGTGGGACGGCGAGCCTCCGAGCGGGATCGACCACGTCGTCGTCGTGACGCACCGGCCGGCACCCGATGGGTGGGACCCGAGCGCGCCGTTTCACTTCGTCGGCGGTATCGAGGCGGCCGTGACCAGGGCGCGGGAGCTCGCAGGCGACCGCACCGTCGAGGTCGCTGCCGGCGATGTCGGCGCTCAGGTGCTCGCCGCGGGCTTCGTCGATGAGGTGCGCATGGATGTCGCGCCTGTCGTACTCGGGTCCGGCAAGCGATACTTCGGCAATGTCGACTCGCAGTACCTCCTGGACGACCCCGACCTGATCGTGCAGGGCGACCGCGTGCTGCACCTTCGCTACCGAGTGCGCCACTGACCACAAGGGTGGGCTCGGAGGCGGAAGCAGAGTCGGATGCCTACAGGCACGGTGTCCCTTCGTCCGCTGAGCGTTTTGTGGATCGTGAGCGCGCCTGCCCGGCGCGCCGTGCAGAGGGCGAGGTGGTCGGAGAGAGTTCAGCTCGGTACGCGAAGGCGACACGCTCGTCGTTACAAAGCTCGACCGCAACGACCGGGCAAGCCGGAGATCGCTGGTCTGTTCGGAGTCTCGCGCGCCACCGTGTACCGGGACTCCTGAGGCGCCGAACGGCGTTCCTCGCCGCCTGTGAGGCGCCCATCTTCTGAATCGGCAGTCGGCCCCGCAAGGCCGCTGCGCTCAACGACCGGCCGCGTTGCGTCTCGCTTCGCTCGCTCAACGAACGCGGGGAAGGACATGCCCGCGGGCAGCCGCCGCCACGCGGCATCCGCCATACGAACAAGACGGACCCGAGATCCGCGCAATACGCGGACCTCGGGCCCGAAACTCCTGTGACAACGGCTGGTGGAGATGGGGGGAATCGAACCCCCGTCCATCGCTGAGAGCCTGCGGCTTCTCCGGGCGCAGTCTGTGAAGGCGTTCTGCTCGGCTCCGACCTTTGTCACAGACACCTAAGTCGACGAGCCCAGCCTGATGAGAGTCCCGCGTGACGCTCAGGCGTCGTCACGCAGCAAGATCCCTAGATGACGCCAGGAACCGTGACGGGATCAATCACGGACTGACGGACTCGGGCTCGCTGCTCAGGCAGCGAGGGCGAAGTCAGACTGCTTCTGTTCGGCAGTTATTGGTTTGCAGGGGGCGTTCACGAGATAACCCTGCATCCTCGGCCCGCTTCACGCAGATTCACAGGCGATGTCGAAACCGATCATCCCCGTGCCCTGGAGTCAGGGTGTGCTCCTGATGGAGCGGCCGCTGTCACACTGTGGAGTTGTCAAGGCTCGATGCCGGGGCATCCGAGCATCACAGGATACAACGGATGCCGCACCCGCGCCATTCCCGCTCACATGAGCGCATCCGGCCGCCCTGTCAATACCCTGTGCCCCATGTCGCGGCGGGTGCTCGACTGGACTCATGACGCAGTCAGCTCCGCAGAACACGCCCCAGCAGCGGGCGAAGCAGCCTCGCACACCGCTGGCCGGCCCGTACGGGCATCCGTTCCATCCGATCCTCGTGACGATCCCGATCGGGGTGTGGGTCGCGAGCCTCGTGTTCGACATCATCGGCTTCGCGGCGGAGGACCCCACTCCGTACGTGACCGCCGCGTGGATCCTCATCCTCATCGGCATCATCGGCGCGGTGCTCGCGGCGATCTGGGGGTTCCTCGACTTCCTGCAGCTCCCCCGCGGCAGCGCCGCACACCGCACCGCGCTGATCCACATGTCGCTCAATCTGGGCGTCGTGGTGGTATTCCTGATCAATCTCATCGTGCGGCTCAACTCGGACGACGACGAGGTGAGCATCGTCGGGTTCATCCTGAGCATCGTCGCCCTCGCGGCGCTCGGCGTCTCGGGGTGGCTGGGCGGCAAGCTCGCCTATCGCTACGGGGTGCGCGTCGCCGACGAGCGCACGCAGCTGGAGGGCTACCGCTGACCCGCGCGCGAGACGAGCCGACCGCCCGCGACGAGCAGCGCGACGATCGCCGACACCGCGGCGGCCGCGCCGATCCTCGCGCCGACGGATCTCCATCCGCCGGTGACCCCGCCGGCCGCGGACGGCGGCTCGAATACGGTGCCGACCGTCAGATCCGCATCCGTCCCCCGCAGTTCGACCCGCTCCTTGGAGAGCCTCACCGCGGTGTCGTAGACCCCCGGGGCCATCCGGTGCGGTAGGAGCGCCACGGTCTGGACCCGTCCCACGAATCGGACGGTGCGCCGCGTGTCCGGTGCCCGCACGATCGCCCGTGCGACGCGCCGGGGAGAGCTGGCCGGCGGAAGCGGATGCACGTGCCGGCCGGTCACGTTGGCGGCGTTCTGGTAGATAGGCGTGTCGACGGTCGCGGGCAGGACGACGCGAACCCGGATGCCGCTCCCACGCAGCTCCTGCCTGAGCGACTCCGCGAACCCGAGCACGCCGAACTTGCTCGCCACGTACGGCGAGATCATCGGCGAGCTCACGCGCGAGTACAGCGACCCGACGAGCACGAGCGTGCCCGAGCCCTGCCGCCGGAAGTACGGCAGCACCGCCCGCGCGCCGTGCACCTGGCCCATGAGGTTGGTCTCGATGACCTGCCGGAACACGGCCTCGGAGAGTTGCTCGAACGAGCCGTATGCGAAGACGCCGGCGTTGCCCACCCACACGTCGATGCGCCCGAACTCCGCCACGGCGCCCACCGCGAGCGCATGCACGTCGGATTGCTGCGAGACATCCGTCGGGATCACCCGCACCTCGGCGCCGAGAGCCCGGCACTCCTCGGCGACCGTCTCGAGCGAGTCCTCGTTGCGCGCAGCAAGCACCAGCCGGGCGCCGCGTCGCGCGTGCTCCTGCGCGGTGGCGCGTCCGATGCCACTCGACGCACCTGTGATGACGACGACGGGCCCTTCGCTCATGACGAGCCTCCTGTCCGCGGCGAGAGGTCGGGCAGCGCACGCGTGCCGAACTCGTGCCGGAGCGCGCTGCGCGCCGCGTACCAACCCGGAAGACCGTGCACACCGGGTCCGGGAACGGCGGATGCCGACGCGAGGTAGACCCCGGGGATCGGCGTGCGCCATGGGTCGGTGCTGAGCACCGGCCGGCGCACCATCTGCCACAGCGTGGGGGCTCCGGCCGAGATGTCGCCGCCGGGATAGTTCGGGTTGTGCCGCTCGACGTCGACCGCGGTGCGCGAGCTCGCGGCGAGGATCGTGTCGCGGAAGCCCGGCGCGAAGCGCTCGATCTGCCGGATCACCGCCTCCTGCCGGTCGGCGGTGCTGCCGGCCGGAACGTGCGTGTACGCCCACAGCGTGTGCTTGCCGTCGGGCGCACGACCCGGGTCGAACAGCGACGGCTGCGACACGAGCACGTACGGGCGATCGGGCAGGCGCCCGCGGTTGACCTCGTTCTCGGCATCCGCGACCTCGGCCCGTGTGCCTCCGACGTGGACCGTCCCCGCCCGCCGCACATCGGGGTCGGCCCATGGAACGGGCTCGCTCAGGGCGAAGTCGACCTTCGCGACGCCTCCGCCGTAGCGGAAGCGCTCGAGCGCACGGCGATAGCCGACGGGCATCGCATCGCCCGCGAGGCGCACGAGCGCGCGCGGCGTGACGTCGAGGAGCGTCGCGTGCGCGCTCGGCAGTTCTGCGAGCGATGTGACCGGATGCTCCAGCACGACGTCTCCCCCGTGCGCGCGGAGGTCGTCGACCATCGCGTCGATGATCGACTGGCTTCCGCCGATCGGGATCGGCCAGCCGCCCGCGTGGGCGTAGGTCGTGAGGGCGAGTCCGGCGCCCGCGGCCGCGAGGCTCGGGAGCTGCAGGATCGTGTGCGCGGCGACGCCGACGAGCATCGCCGGAGCCGCGTCTTCGCGGAAGCGCGCATTCCACATGGGAGTGCCCTGCTCGAGCGATCGGAGCCCGAACGCGATCGCCGTCACCGGGTCGGGCGGGATCCGCAGGAGCGAGGACCCGGTGAAGTCCGCCACGCGCGTCGAGCGCTCGACGAGTGGACGCAGCAGTCCGGCATACGCACGGCCGTCGACGCCGAGAGCCTGGGCCGTCCGCTCGAGGTCGCGGAACGCGATGCCCGCCCGTCCGCCGTCGAGCGGATGCGCGAAGGAGACCTCCGGGATCGCGAACTCCACACGCCGGCGAAGGCCGAACTCGCGGAAGAAGCGGGATTCGAACGCGAGCGGATGCACCGCCGAGCACACGTCGTGCAGGAAGCCCGGCAGCGTGAGCTCGCGCGTCGACGCGCCGCCGCCGGCCTGGTCGGCCGCTTCGAACACCCGCACGCGGAGCCCGGCGCGCGCGAGCGTGACCGCCGCCGCGAGTCCGTTCGGACCCGCGCCCACCACGACCGCGTCGAACTCCGTCGATCCGCGGCGCGCCGCGATGCTCACCCCGTCTTCGGCCCCTTCTCTCCGTTCGCCTGCATCTCACGCTCTCCCGTGCTCTGCTCGGAGCTGCGCTGACCCATGCCCTCCGCCAGATAGGCGAGGCGGTGCAGGGTCTCATCATTGCGCCAGTGCAGGAGGAGATCCATGATCGGCGCGGGCACGAGCATTCCCGGTCCCGCGATCGGCTCCTCTTGGATCCGCACGACGCACCTCTCGCCGCGCGGCTTGATGTCGATCGTCACGCGCGCCTCGCCGAGCGGCCAACCGTGGGCGCGAAGGACCATGCGGCGCGGCGGATCGCACTGCTCGACGACCGTCTTGTCGTTGATGAGCAGGGGCCACACGCCCACCGAGTGGTGCAGCTCGGCGCCCTGCTGCGGCCACGCCTCCTCGACCTCGCGCATGCGCGATGCGCCGACGACCCACGACGGGTAGAGCCAGCCGTCGCCGAGCACGCGGAACACGTCCTCAGGTGTGCAGCGCAGCTCCCTCACGTTGCGAGACATCGTGCCTCCCGATCGAACTCGTGCGTTCCTCTGCGACCGACGCTAGAACACGTCGTGCGACCGCGGGTCGGGGGTTGCGCGGATACGGGTGGTGTGCCACCCGCGCGCCGCGGCGGTGGGCGCGGCATCCGCAAGGCTACGCTCGATCGGTGACGACCACCCGCCTCTGGACGATCGCCGGCGGCGCCGTCGCCGTCGTGGCCGCGCTTGTGCTGATCCTCGTGTTCGCCGTCCCCCGTCCGGCGCCGACGCCGACTGCGACGCCCACGGCGACACCGGCACGCACGACATCGCCCACCCCGACCGCCACGCAGACCTCCACTCCGTCGCCCACGCCGACGACCGCTCCGACCCCCGCCGCGGCGACGTGCGAGAACACGTCGACCCAGGAGTTCCAGGCACTCGCCCGCTCCAACGGCTGGATCTCGTGGAGCACGGTCGACGAGCCGATCGGCGCGCGTCCCTTCGACGACTTCCCCGGCGGTGCGCCCGAGGGTTACATCGTGTGCCGGTGGGGTGTCGGCCCCGAGGTCCCCACCGACAACGTCATCGACCTCGCATGGGCGCGCATCGACTCCTACAACGCCGTGAGCGCGATGCTCCACCTCGAGGAGACCGGGTGGACGAGGAGCGAGACGGATGCCACGGGCTCGACCCTCTTCACGAGCCGGACGAGCGGCCCGGGCGGCGCCTTCCTGTTCACGCCCTTCGACGTGCGGTGGGCCGCCGAACCCGAGTACCTCGACTACATCACCTCCCCCGACGAACCCCGCTGACACGCCCCTCGCCGCGTAGGCTCTCGTCCATGAGCGAAGTCACGATCTCGGTGCGCGGTGAGCACGAGACACGCCTGCAGCCCGAGCGCGCCGTCGCGCACCTGACCGTGCGCGCGGAGGGCCCCGAGCGCGGCGCCGTCGTCGAGCGCATGGCGGCCCTGAGCGAACCCGTGCGCGACGACCTCGCCTCGCGCAAGGCGGACGGCACCGTCGAGGAGTGGACGAGCCAGCGCGTGTCGGTGTGGTCGGAGCGACCGTGGCATCCGGAGGGCCGCCGCCTCGCGCCGGTGCACCACGCATCCGTCGACTTCACCGCGACCTTCCGCGACTTCACCGCCCTCTCGTGGTGGGCAGGCGAGGTGGCCGAGCGCGAAGGCGTCCAGCTCGGCTGGATCGAATGGCAGCTCACACCCGAGACCCGCGCCGCCGTCGAACGCGACACCGCCGCCGAAGCCGTGCACGTCGCCGTCGCGCGCGCGACGGCGTACGCGTCGGCGCTGGGCCTCGGGACAGTGTCGCCGTTGCAGATCGCGGACGTCGGACTGCTCGCGCGTGAGGAGTCGCAGCCGATGGCGAAGGGTCCGCTCATGGCGCGCGCCGCGTTCACGGCGGCAGACGCCGGCGGAGGCGCCCCGGCCGTCAGCCTCCAGCCGGAGGACATCGTGGTGACGGCGGCGATCGAGGCGCGGTTCAGCGCACGCTGATTCCGTCGAAGCGGATCCTTCGCCCGCGCGTCACTCGCCCAGGCGGTTGCGCGTGCGCATCGCGCGCTCGGCCTCGCGCTTGTCTTCGCGCTCGCGGATCGTCTGGCGCTTCTCGTACTCGCGCTTGCCCTTCGCGACGCCGATCTCGACCTTCGCGCGGCCGTCGGAGAAGTAGAGCTTGAGCGGGACGAGGGTGTAGCCGCCCGCCGACACCTCGTGCGAGAGCTTGATGATCTCGTCCTTGTGCAACAGGAGCTTGCGCGTGCGCTTGGCGGCGTGGTTGGTCCAGTGGCCCTGGGCGTACTCGGGGATGTGCACCGCGTCGAGGTACGCCTCGCCGCCGTCGATGTAGGCATAACCGTCGTTGATGTTCGCGCGACCCTGGCGCAGCGACTTGACCTCGGTGCCGGTCAGCACGAGGCCCGCCTCGTACGTCTTCTCGATGGTGTAGTCGTGCCGCGCGCGACGGTTGGTCGCGATGACCTTCTCACCGCGTTCCTTGGGCATGACTTGACTCCTCGATCGAGTGCCGCACCGGGCGCGCGGCAGCGTGTCAGTCTAGCCGACGTGCGGGTCCGGTCAGGCGCGCAGCCAGCGCCGGATCGCGAAGCCCGCCGAGAACGCGGCCAGCACCACCCCGATCAGGATGAGGACGGGAACGACGAGCCAGGCATCCGACAGTCCCACCCACGTCGTGACGAACTCGATGCGCCCGCGCAGATAGTCCTCGACACCGAACCGCACGCCGGCGAGCACCGCGGCGCTTGCGAGCACCGAGCCGAACAGCGCCGCGAACACGCCTTCGAGCACGAACGGCGATTGGATGAAGCCGTTCGAGGCGCCGACGAGTCGCATGATGCCGATCTCGCGCCTTCGCGCGTACGCCGAGAGGCGGATCGTCGTGGCGATCAGCAGCACCGCCGCGATCAGCATGAGCGCCGCGATGCCGACCGCGATGTACGTGGCGACCGTGAGGGCCGAGAAGAGCGGGTCGAGGTACTGCAGCTGGTCCTGCACCTCTTCGACGCCGGGTTCGCCGCGGAACGCCTCGACGATGACGTCAGACTGCGTGGGATCGACGAGCGTGATGCGGAAGGTCTCGTTGACCTGCTCGGGTGTGAGCACGCTCGCATTGTCCTCGCCGACGAGGTCGAGCAGCTCCCGGTACGCCTGCTCGTGGTCGAGGAACCGCATCTCGCGGATCAGGGGTGAGAGCGCCGGCCCTTCGAGCTTCTCGCGCACGGAGGCGATCTGCTCCTCGCCGGCGGCGCCGTCGACGCACGTGGTCGCCTGCGAGATCGACGTGCACATGTACACCGCGACCTGCGCACGGTCGACCCAGTAGTCGCGCATCGTGCCGATCTGCATCTGCATGAGGATCGCCGTGCCGACGAACGTGAGCGACACGAACGTGACGAGCACGACCGAGATGACCATCGAGGCGTTGCGGCGGAGGCCGGTCAGCGCCTCCGTGATGACGAGTCCGACCCTCACGTCGTGGGACCCACTTCCTCGTCGTTCTCGGCATCCGCGAGGCCGAGGCGGTCGGCCAGCCCGAGCTCGGCGACCTCGACCTCGGGGATGTCGGCGACCGGCACGGGCGCGGTGCGCGGAGCAGGGGCGGATGCCGCATCCGTCTCTTCTTGGACCGTTTCGGCCTCAGGAGGGGTCGCCGGCCGACCGCGAGACGAGACGGATGCCGCCCCCTCCGCGTCGACGACCGGCTCAGCCTCGATCTCGGGCTCGAGCTCCGGCTCGGGCGTGAGGATCTCGGGTGCCGCGGCCTCCGCAGCGGCGGTCGCGGCCGCCTCGGCGGCGGGCTCGAGGTCGACCACTCCGCTCTCGTTGATCTCGCGCTGGAGTTCGAGCACCGCGGTGAGCGCGGCGACGGCGGCGGCGCCCCGCTCGGGCACGGGCGCGAGGCTCGGCAGGCTCGACGTGTCGCCGTACCCGCCGTGACGCTCGTCGCGCACCATCTCGCCGTCGCGAAGCTCGATCACGCGGCGCTGCATCTGGTCGACGAATCCCGCCTCGTGCGTCGCCATCACGACCGTCGTGCCGCCGTCGTTGATGCGCGCGAGCAGCTGCATGATGTCGACCGAGGTCGCCGGGTCGAGGTTGCCCGTCGGCTCGTCGGCGAGCAGCACCTGCGGCCGGTTCGCGAGCGCACGGGCGATCGCGACGCGCTGCTGCTCACCGCCCGACAGCTCGTGCGGAAACCGCTTCTCCTTGCCGGACAGGCCCACGAGCGCGAGCACCTCGGGCACGGCCTGGTGGATGAAGCCGCGCGACGACCCGATGACCTGCAGGGTGAACGCGACGTTCTGGAAGACGGTCTTGTTCGGAAGCAGGCGGAAATCCTGGAACACGGCGCCGATGTGGCGCCGGAAGTACGGCACCTTGCGGTTCGACAGCGTCCGCAGGTCTCGGCCGAGCACGACGACGCGGCCGTCGCTCGGAGTCTCTTCACGCAGGATCAGGCGCAGGCACGAGGACTTGCCCGAGCCCGAAGCGCCGACGAGGAACACGAACTCCCCGCGCTGCACTTCGAAGTCGACCTTGTTCAAGGCGGGCTTCGACGTGCCGCGATAGCGCTTCGTGACGTTTTCGAACCGGATCATGGCCTAACGAGCCTAAGCGCGCACGCCGAGCGGTCGCCCAGCGACACCCGCCGGGGCGGCATCCGTCTCATCCCGACGATCGGGAGTCGGCGTCAGTCCTCTTCGGACTTGCGCTTGCGCCAGCGGATGCCGGCCGAGATGAAGCCGTCGAGGTCTCCGTCGAAGACCATCGCGGGGTTGCCGACCTCGTAGCCGGTGCGCAGGTCCTTCACGAGCTGCTGGCCATAGAGGAAGTACGAGCGCATCTGGTCGCCCCAGCTCGCGGTGATGGTGCCGGCGAGCTCCTTCTTCTTGGCCGCCTCTTCTTCGCGCTTGAGCAGCAGGAGGCGCGTCTGCAGCACGCGCATGGCGGCCGCGCGGTTCTGGATCTGCGACTTCTCGTTCTGCATCGACACGACGATGCCGGTCGGGATGTGCGTGATGCGCACGGCCGAGTCGGTCGTGTTCACGGACTGCCCACCGGGGCCCGACGAGCGGAACACGTCGACGCGGATGTCGCTCTCGGGGATGTCGACCTCCTGCGCCTCCTCCATCACGGGGATGACCTCGACGGCGGCGAACGACGTCTGGCGCTTGTCGGCCGAGCCGAACGGGCTGATGCGCGCGAGGCGGTGCGTGCCGGCCTCGACCGAGAGCGTGCCGTACGCGTAGGGCGCGTCGACCTCGAACGTCGCGGACTTGATGCCCGCGCCCTCGGCGTAGGACGTGTCCATGACCTTGACGGGGTACTTGTGGCGCTCGGCCCAGCGCAGGTACATGCGCAGGAGCATCTCGGCGAAGTCGGTCGCGTCGTCGCCGCCCGCGCCCGAACGGATCGTGACGACGGCGGCGCGGTCGTCGTACTCGCCGTCGAGGAGCGTCTGCACCTCGAGCTGGCCGACGATGTCCTCCAGCTCGGCGATCTCGCGACGCGCCTCTTCGGCGGCGTCCTCGTCCTCCATCTCGTTCGCGAGCTCGACGAGCACGTCGAGGTCGTCGAGCCGCCGCTCGACGTCGGTGATGCGCTTGAGCTCGGATTGCCGGTGGCTGAGCGCGCTCGTGATCTTCTGCGCCTTCTCGACGTCGTCCCACAGATCGGGCGCGCCGGCCTGCTCGCTGAGCCGCGCGATCTCGGCCTCGAGCGCGGGCACGTCGACCACCGCCTTGATGTCGGCGAACGTGGAGCGCAGGGCCTGGATGTCGTCGGACGGATCGAATTCGAGCATGACACTCCAGACTAACGTGGATGGTCGTGACCGAACGCCCAGCAGACGATGCACGCAAGCTCCTGTGGCGGTTCGCCCCGATGATCTACGGCCCGACGCTCCTCTACGGGATCGGTCAGGGTGCGGTGCTCCCGCTCATCCCGGTCATCGCGGCCGAGCTCGGCGCGAGCGTCCCGGTCGCGGCGCTCGTGGCATCCGCCCTCGTCGTCGGCCAGCTCATCGGCAACCTTCCCGCGGGCTGGGCGGTCGCGCGCATCGGCGAGCGTCTCACCATGGTGATCGCCGCGGGCGTCTCGCTCATCGGCATCGTGGCGATGGCGCTCGCACCCGTGCTCGGGGTGTTCGCGGCATCCGTCCTGCTCATCGGATTCAGCGCCGCCGCGTTCGGACTCGCGCGCCACTCGTTCATGACGACGCGCGTGCCGCTGTCGTTCCGCGCGCGATCGCTGTCGCTGCTCGGCGGAAGCTACCGCCTCGGCGTCTTCGTGGGGCCGTTCATCGCGGCGGGCCTGCTCGCCGTGTTCGGCGACCCCCACGCGGCGATCTGGTTCTTCGGCGTGTGCCTGCTGGCGACCGGGCTCCTCGTGACGTTCGGGCGCGATCCCGAGACATCCCTGATGACGGATGCGGCACCTCCCGCACCGCAACCCGAGACGCGCACGGCAGCGGACGACACGATCAGCGAGGACACGGGCGAGGCGGTGACGGGTTCGATCCCGACGGCGGATCGTGTCGGGGTGTTCCGCACGATGTGGCGGCACCGGAACGTTCTGTCACGGCTGGGGCTGGCGGCGGCATCGCTGTCGGCCGTGCGCTCCGCGCGGCAGGTGGTGCTGCCGCTGTGGGGCGTGTCACTCGGACTCGACGCTCAGACGATCGCGCTCGTGGTGGGCGTCGCGGGTGCCATCGACTTCGCCCTCTTCTACGCGAGCGGCCAGGTGATGGACCGCTTCGGCCGCCTGTGGGCGGCCCTTCCGGCGATGGTGCTCATGGGCGCGGGGTTCCTCGCGCTGGCCTTCACGCACGACCTCGACTCGGCGGCGATGTGGTTCGCGATGTTCGGGGCGGTCCTGGGCGTCGGGAACGGGCTGTCGAGCGGCATCCTGCTGACGCTGGGAGCGGATGTCGCGCCACCGGCCGACCCCGCGCCGTTCCTGGGCTCGTGGCGCACGCTCACCGATGCGGGCGGCGCGCTCGCGCCGCTGCTCGTGTCGGGCATCGCCGCCGCGACGTCGCTGTCGATCGCGACGGGGGCCATGGGCGTGATCGGGCTCGTCGGCGCGTACGGGTTCGTGCGGTGGGTGCCGCGGTTCGTTCCGCGGGTCCGGTAGGCGGACGCCTCAGATCCACGACCGGCGGACGGCCTCCGCCCCGAGCTGGATCCGGGTGGTCACGTTCGCGCGCGACATGAGGTCCGCGATGCGGCGCTGCACCGTGCGGACCGAGATTCCGAGCTGCGCGGCGGCGGCGGCATCCGTCAATCCGAGCAGAAGCAGCTTGAGGAGATCGCGGTCGACGTCGGCGCTCGTGGACGCCTCGTCCTGCGCGAGGAACTCCGTCGCGGCGCGCCAGTACTCCTCGAAGATCGCCACGACGAGGTCGAGCAGACCGCTCGGATGGATGAGCAGGGCGCCGAAAGCCCGGTCGGGGCCCTGCGCGCGCATCGGCAGGAGGGCCATCGTGTCGTCCGCGATGAACATGCGCGTGGGAAGCCTCGGCAGCACGCGGATCTCCTCGCCGACCAGGGCGCTCTCGCGTGCGAGCTCGAGGAACCCCGGGCGCTCGAGCACGCCGCTCTCGACGATGACGCGGTAGCGCACGCCGCGCATGAGCGCGCGCTCCTCCTCGATGTTCTCCTCCGCCGTGAGGAGGGCGACATCGCTCAGCACGAGCGCTCGGACTTCGCGCTCGGAGGCCGCCTGCAATTGCGCGATCCTCTGCCGCACGGCGTCGTCGCCGATCACGACGTCGACGACATCGGCCGCGGTGCGCTGGTCGGCTGCCCGACGGTACACGTCGCTCAGCTCGGCGAGCGCCTCGTGCGCCCGCGTGAGCCCGCGCTCCTGCTCGAGCAGCAGGGGCCGCAGCGCCATCGCGGGCGGAGAGGCGACGACCCGCGCCGACTCGGCACCCTGGCGCGCGAGGAGACCGAGCTTCTCGAGCTTCGCGAAGATCGAGCGCACGCGCGGGAGCGAGTAACCCATCTCGGCGGCGATCTCGTCGGCGGACGCCGACGACCGTTCGAGCACCGCTCGGTAGACGTCGGTGTCGGCCTCGTCGAGCCCGAGTGCATCCAGCATGAGCGCCGCTCCCTCGCGGCGGCTCCGTGCGCCGATCCGCGTCGTGCCTGGCGAAAGCAGGCCATGGCATTTCTCCGCCACCACCTTAGGCGGCGCGCGTGAGAAGTTCGTGACATCTCCCCGATCCCCCGGAGGTTCACTTGTCACGACCACATTCGTTCGCGCGTCACCTGCGACCGGTCGCCGCAGCCACGAGCTGCCTCGCGATCGGCATCGCGACGGTCGGCGCCGCCGTTCCCGCCGCAGCCGTCCCGGCCGACGCCTCCCCCTGCCTCGCACCGGGCTCCCCGGGTTCGGTCACCGTCACACTGCTCACGGGAGACCGTGTGACGGTGACCGAGCTCGCCGACGGTCAGTCCGCCGTCGAGATCGACACCGCCGACCCGGGTGCCGGCATCCGCACGTTCGAAGCCGACGGCGACCTGCACGTGATCCCGACCGAGGCCGAGCCGTACCTCGCATCGGGCGCGCTCGACGGCGACCTGTTCAACGTGACGAAGCTCATCGAGTACGGGTACGACGACGCATCCGTCGACGCCACCCCGGTCATCGTCGAGCAGGCGGGCGCCGCGCGCCGTTCGGCGCCGCTGCCCGGAGTCGAGCTCACGCTGCCGCTCCCGAGCGTCTCGGGCGCTGCCGGGACCGTGTCGCACGAGGAGTCGGCGTCGCTGTGGGACGCGCTCACGTCGGCGCCCGCGGCTCGCGTGTTCGGCGATGACGGCGCGGCGTTCGGCGGCGGCGTCGCCGCGATCCACCTCGACGGCAAGGTGCAGGCGACCCTCGACTCGAGCGTCCCGTACGTCGACGCACCCGAGGCGTGGGCGGCCGGCTATACGGGTGACGGCGTCACGGTCGCAGTGCTCGACACGGGCTACGACGACACGCACCCCGACCTCGCGGGCGTCGTGGCGGATGCCGCGAGCTTCGTCCCGGGGCAGGACGTCGCCGAAGACCCGCACGGCCACGGCACGCACGTCGCCTCGACGATCGCCGGTTCGGGTGCCGCGAGCGACGGGCAGCACCGCGGCGTCGCGGGCGGCGCGAAGCTGCTCGTCGGCAAGGTGCTCGGCAACGACGGATACGGCCAGGACTCGTGGATCATCGCGGGCATGGAGTGGGCCGCGCAGAACGCGCCCATCGTCTCGATGAGCCTCGGGTCGCAGGAGGGCTCCGACGGCACCGACCTCATGGCGGAGTCGCTCAACCGGATCTCGGAGGAGACCGGCGCACTGTTCGTCGTCGCCGCCGGAAACTCGTCGATGCCCGAGACGATCGGCTCGCCCGGCGCGGCGGAGTCGGCGCTCACGATCGGATCGGTCGACGACCCGACCGGCTACCTCTCGTGGTTCTCGAGCCAGGGGCCGCTCTTCCGCTCGGGCGCGCTCAAGCCCGACATGGTCGGCCCCGGCAACGACGTGACGGCGGCGCGCTCGTCCGACAGCGCCGGCGAGGGCCCATACATCTCGATGAGCGGCACGTCGATGGCGACGCCGCACGTCGCCGGTGCGGCGGCGATCGTCAAGCAGCGGCATCCGGAGTACACGGCCGACCAGCTGAAGGCCGCTCTCATGAGCTCGGCCGTCGACGTCGACCTCACTCCCTACCAGGGCGGCACCGGCGTGCTCGACGTCGACGCGGCGCTCGACGCGCCCGTGATCGCGTCGGGTTCGGGCGACTTCGGCATGCTGTCGTGGGGCGAGGCGCCCGAGCCCGTCTCACGCACGGTCGAGTACCGCAACACGACGGATGCCGAGGTGACCGTCACCCTCGCCGCGACGCTCGCAGACACGACGCCCGCGTCGGGCGGCGGTGGGGTCGGCCCCGGGCCGCTGTCGGTCGAGGCGCCGTTCGACGCCCTCACGATGGACGCCGACGAGCTGACGATCCCCGCGGGTGAGACCCGTTCCGTGACGCTCACGGTCGACCCGGCGACGATCCCCGCGGGCACGCAGCTGTCGGGCGAACTCGTCGCATCGATCGGCGACGAGTCGGTCGCGCGCACGGCGCTCGGCGCGATCATCGAGGCGGAGCGCTACGACCTCACGATCAACGCGACGGACTTCGCGGGCGAGCCCGTGGCGACCACCGCGTGGCTGTGGAACGGCGAGACCGGCGGCTTCGCACCGATCACTGTCGACGGCACCGCCGAGCTGCGGCTGCCCGGCGGCACGTACTCGGTCATGTCGTTCCTCGAGGTGGACCGCGCGCCCGACACCGTGGCTTCGGTGCTCGTGGGCGATCCCGCCGTCGTGCTCGACCAGGACCGCACCGTCGCGCTCGACGCGCGCACGGCGAAGCAGATCACGGTCGACGTCGGTGTGAAGGACCTGCAGCCGACGTTCCGCCGCGTGGACTACACGTCGGACGGCTTCGCCGGCAGTTCGCTCATGCCGGTGTGGGTCGACGAGCTGTGGGCGCAGCCGCTCACGACGGAGTCCGACTTCAGCTTCACCACACGCTGGCGTCTGCAGCGCCCGATGCTTTCGGTGACGGCGGGCAAGACCGCGCTCGATGTGATCCCGCAGGCCGGGGCCCAGTTGCTCGACGGCTCGCTGAAGGGGGTCGCGGTCGACGCCGGCACCGGAAGCGTCGAGGACTTCGCAGCCGTCGACGTCGAGGGCAAGGTGGCGGTCGTCACCCGCTCCGACGCGGTTGCACCGTGGGATCGCGCGGCGAACGCGGCGGCGGCGGGCGCGGCGATGCTCATCGTCGCGAACGACGCCGACGGCGAGCTCAGCGAGTGGGTCGGCGACCCGTGGGAGGGCACCGAGATCGCGCTTCCTGTCGCGGGCATCAGCGGCGTCGAGGGGCGCGCGCTCCTCGACGAGATCGCGGGCAAGAAGAAGGTGAACGTGAAGGCCACGGGCATCGCGATCGCCGACGAGGTGTGGGACATCGCCCGCTTCAGCGACGGCGAGATCCCCGGCAACCTGGCTTACAAGCCCGGCAAGCTCGCGCGCATCGACACGACGTTCTTCGGTCAGCCCGAGGAGGTCGGCGAGTTCCGCTACGACTTCGCGCCGAACGTCGAGCACGGCAGCGGATATGCGATGCGCACGTCGCGCGGGCTCGAGCGCACCGACTGGGTCAACACCGACCAGCTCCGGTGGTACCAGGACGCGACGATCTCGTCGATCGGGTGGCAGATCCGCGACATCCAGCGTGCGTACAAGCCCGGTCAGCGCGCCGAGGTCGAGTACTTCGGCGGGGTCGTGCGTCCGTACGTCGGTCCCGGCTACTGGGTGCCCCACCGTGCGGGCGACGGCGCGCAGATCAACCTGCCGTCGTGGGCCGACGGCGGCGATCCTGCGCACACGGGCACGTTCGACGTGTTCTCGGGCCTTTCGGGCATCGAGCAGTTCACCGAGGTGTATGTGAACGGCGAGCTGGCCGGCTCCGGTCCGTTCCAGGGCGCGAACGTGTGGGGTCTGCCCGACGGCGAGTCGGAGTTCCGCGTGGTCAACACCGCGACTCACGACGGTTCGCACCTGGCGGGCTCGACGGCGACGACGACGGAGTGGACGTTCCGCTCGACCGGGTCTTTCGACGACCACGAGCAGAAGCCGCTGCCGATGCTCCAGGCGTACTACGACGTCGAGATGGGCGACACGAACCTCGCGGGCGAGGGTCGCCGCAAGGGCGCACCCGTCGCGCTCACCCTCGAGGTCGGGCACGTCGCGGGTGCCGACGGCGCCGCGGCGGTGGAGTCGGCGACCCTCGAGGTGCGCGGCGTGGACGGCGCGTGGACGCCCGTGGCTCTGAAGGACGCGAAGACGGATGCCCCGACCGGCGCCGTCGAACACGCGGGCGGCATCTTCGTCGAGGGTCGCTCGTTCGTGCGGGCGTTCGCGGCGCAGCTTCCGGTCGCCGACGCGGGCGGTTGGCTCGACCTGCGGGTGACGGCGACGGATGCCGCGGGCGGCACGTTCTCGCAGGAGATCGTGAAGGCGCTGCAGGTCGCTCCGGCGAAGGGTGCCGGCGGCGGTCCTCGCGGCTGACGCGCATCGACCAGGGAGGGGTCGCCCGCTGCGGCGGACGACCCCTCCCGCGCGTGCAGGCACGCCTACGCGCTCGCGCGGCGGTTTCCTGCATCCGCGGCCTTTCGCGACCACCGCGCGTGCGGGTTTCGACCGCGCGGGCGACCCCTCCTGTCGTGTCGGTGGTCGCGCCTTATCCTGGTGTCATCGGCCGGAGAAGGGGGAACTCCGGTTGGTCAGCGATTGGCATCCTGTTCTCGCTGCGGTCGAGGGTCCGACGGGCACGTGGCGCATGATCGCCCCCGACGGCACCGAGTACGGCACGATCGAGATCCGGCGCGTCATGAACGGGCAAGAGGTCCGCTATCGCGCGGTGTGGCGCGGCGAGGTCATCGGCTGGGCGACGACGCTGCGCGAGGCGGCGCAGCGCATCCACATGGCGTACGTGCGCTCGCACGGCCCGGGCATGCGATCGGGGGCGCCGATGCCGTGGGAGCTGCGCAAGCAGCCGCCGCGTGAATCCGGTCCGGTCGCGCGCTCTCGGTGAAGCGGCGCAGCCGTGCGGCGGCGCGAGATGTCAGGTGATCGTCTGTGCGATGTGCTCGAGGATCGCGGAGAGCTCGGCACGGCTGGGACGCGGATACACCGACCCTGCGGCGATGAGGTTGTGGATGGCACCCGTGATGAGGAATCCGAACGCCTCCGCGTCGACGTCCGTCCGCACGCGTCCGCGCCGCTGCTCGAGCCGCAGGTAATCGGGCACGGCGGTGTGAAGGGATGCGATGAACGCGGAGTCGCGCGTGGCCGCGGCGAGACGGTCGTCGACGACACGCGCACTCATGAGCTCCGCGTGCACCAATGCCGCCGTCGGCGAGTCGAGCAGGGTCGTCGCGTAGCGGTCGAGGTTCGCGGAGACGGAGTGCTGCTCGCTCTCGGCGAGCCACTCGTCGAACTGCGCCACGAGGTCGTCGAGTTCGAGCTTGATGAGCTCGATCACGATCTCTTCCCGGTCGGCGAAGACCTTGTACGGGAGCCCGACCGCGCAGTCCGCCTCCTGCGCGAGCGCGCGCATCGTGAGAGCCGCCGGTCCGTCCCGGCGCACGAGCGTGCGTGCATGCCCGAGCAGCTCGGAGCGCAGGCGCGACGTCGCCTCAGTCGAGCGCGGGGCGGGCACGACGCCGACCTGTCCGTGTGAGCTGATCCATGTCGTAGACAGGCTAGCGCCGCCCCGACCCGCGACCGATCGCACGCTCAGCCGGCGAGCGCCGGGATGCGATCGAACCCGAACCCGGGCCGCTCGAACACCGCGATGGTGGTGCCACCGGCGGCGTTGCGCTCGAGCGCGCCCTGAAGTCGCGGACCGGGCTCGCCGATCACGATGAGCTGCTCCGCGACGAGGTCGTCCGCCGAGCCCTCGATGAACGGGGCCACGAGCGCGAGATGCGACTCCATCGCATCGGAGTCGCGCATCTCCGCCAGGTGGACGAATCGCGATCCGTCCTCGGTGAAGTGGAGCCGGAGGCTGATGCACCGCGGCTCATCACGCTCGACGAGGTCGGCGTACTCGGCTGCGAGCGAGCGCACGGCGTCGAGGTCCCCGTCGTGCACGCGGTACGAGGCGATGAAGGTGAGCGTCGTCATGGTCTTTCTCCCATCGGGGTTGTGAATCGACGTTCACGAGCGTATCGTGAACGCTTGTTCATGGCAAGCCACACCTGAGGAGGTCCCCCGTGAGCACCCACAGACCGGCCGGTCACCCGCCGCCTGACGCTCCCCCGGCCGTCCCGACGACCCGTGACTGGGTCGTCCTCGCGTTGCTGTGCATCGCGCAGTTCATGCTCGTGCTCGATGTGACCGCCGCGAACATCGCGCTTCCTTCGATCGGCCGCGATCTCGGTCTCGACACGGGTGCCCTGACATGGGTCATCACGGCGTACGCCGTCGCGTTCGGCGGCCTCATGCTGCTCGGCGGCCGGCTCGCGGACGTCCTGGGTCGGCGGCGACTGCTCGTGAGCGGCCTGGCCGTCTTCACGATCAGCTCGGCGCTGTGCGGCCTGGCGCCCGATGGCGGTCTGCTCATCGCGGGCCGCGCCGTACAGGGCGTCGGCGCCGCGCTCATCTCCCCGGCGGCGCTCGCTTCGGTCTCTGCGCTGTTCACCGGAGCTGCGCGCACTCGCGCCCTCGGCGTGTGGGCAGGTATCGGGGCATCCGGCTTCGCGGTCGGCCTCATGGCGAGCGGATTGCTCGCGTCGGGTCCCGGCTGGCGATGGATCTTCCTCGTCAACGTTCCGATCGGCCTCGCGCTCATCCCGCTGCTTTGGCGGATGCTGCCGGCGTCACGCGGAATCGGAGGGCGGATCGACGTCGTGGGCGGCGTGCTCGCGACGGTCTTCGCGGCCGCGCTCGTCGTGGCGCTGGGGGGACTCGGGGCCGGCGATGACGCGGAGGGCCTCGCCGCGGGGTGGTCGACCGCCCTGGGGCTCGGCGTCGCGTTCCTCGCGCTCGTGCTCTTCGTCATGCAGGAGCGGCGGCATCCGGCGCCCCTCATGCCGCTCGGCGTGCTGCGTCAGCGACCGGTCGTGACCGGGCTCGCGCTCATGCTGCTCGCGAGCGCAGCGATGCTGTCGATGTTCTTCCTCGCGTCGATGTACCTGCAGCAGGTGGTCGGGCTCGATCCGTTCCAGGCGGGTCTCGCGTTCCTGCCGTCGGCGATCGCAACGGTGATCTCGGCGCACCTCGCGTCGCGCGCGCTCGCCCGATTCTCGGTGCGCCTCGTGGCGGCGGTGGCGTTCGCGATCACCGCCGCGGGCGGGCTCGTGCTGACACAGCTCGACGGCTCCTCCACGCTCTGGTACCCCCTCATCGCGGGACTGGTGCTCGTGTCGTTCGGGCTCGGGCCGGCGTTCCTCACCGCGACCGCGAGCTCCCTCGCGCGCGTCGACGTGCACGAGGCGGGACTCGCGTCGGGCATCGTCAACACCGGCCACGAGATCGGAGGTGCGTTCGGCGTGGCCGCCGTGGCATCCGTCATCGGCGCCGCATCGGCACCGCTGCTCGACGCGGGCGCCTTCGGCCGCGGATTCGGCGCGCTCGCGATCGCCGCGCTCGCAGCGGCTGTCGTGTCGCTGATCTTCATCGCACCGGGTCGCATCGACTCGAGCGCGCTGCCCGAGGGGCCGCTGCATTGAACGGAGCATCCATGATCGAGGCGTCCCCGCAGGGCCGGGCCGAAGGCGAGGCGCAGCCGATCCTCGTGGTGGGCGGATCGGGTCGCGTCGGGTCGATCGCGGCGGAGCGCCTCGCGGGCGATCCCCGGCTCAGCGTGCTGGTGGGCTCGCGGCATCCGTCGCAGCAGGGCCCGCACACCGCGGTGCGCGTGGATGTCACCGACCCCGAGAACGTTCGGGACGTCCTCCGCCGCTGGCGACCGAGCGTGGTCGTGCTGTGCGTGGACGTGCCGGACGGCTCCTTCCACGCTGTGTGCATCGAGGAGGGCGTGTCCGTCGTCGATGTGACCGCCTCGGCCGAGCAGATCTCGAACGTCGAGGCGCTCGCGCCGAGCGCGCGGAAGCGTGGTGCGAGCATCGTCTTGAGTGTCGGCGTCGCGCCCGGTCTCACGAACGTGCTCGCGCGACAGGCGGTCTCGGCTCTCGGCGGGCACGCTGAGGCCGTCGACCTCACGGTGATGGTCGGAGCACGCGAGGAGCACGGTGCCGAGGCGGTGCGCTGGACGATCGACGGGATCCTCGAACCGGATGCGGCGCACCGCAGCGCCCGACGCGTCGACGTGCCCGGCATCGGGCGGCGAACCGCCCACGACATGCCGTTCGCCGACCAAGTCTCGCTCCGACGGACACTGGGTGTGCCGAGCGTCACGACGCGCCTCTGCCTGGACTCGCGCGTGCTGACGCGGCTGCTCTTCAGCTTCGGGCGCTCGCGGCTCGGCCGGCGCATGCTCAGGAGCCGTGCCGGGCGCGCCGCCCTCACGGGCGCGAGCGGGCGTCTGCCGATCGGCGGCGAGGACTTCGTCGTGCTCGCGGAGGCCGAACACTTCGGCCGGCGCGCGACCTGTTGGGTGCGCGGCCGGAGCCAGAGCCGGGCGACCGGGTTGGTCGCGGCCCTCGCGGCGCGGCACGTCGCTCGCGGCGGTGCGCCGGCAGGGGTCTGGCACCTCGATCAGCTGCCCGCGCTGCTCAGCGAGCTCGCTGAGCTCGAGAACGATGGGATTGTCTTCGATGGGCTCAGCGCAACGCCGTGCGACTCGTCGCGGTCGATTCGAGCGGAACGCCGTCCGGCACGAACAGCGTGAGAATCGGCGGATGCCACGTGTCCGCCACCGTCACGCGCGCCGACACCCCGTCGGGAGTGCCGGCATCGACGAGGACGGCCGTCGTCCCGACGTCGGCGACGACGGCTTCCGCCTGTGAGCGCACTCCTGCGGGTGTGAGGCTCGCGACCGGAGCGCCGTCGACCACGTCGAACACGAAGCCATCGGCGCCCGCGAGCGCCGCGGCATCCGCCAGACCGTCGAGTCGCTTCTGCGCGAGGTAGAGGCTCGTCGCGTCGGCGCAGACCAGAACGAGTACGAGCGCGAGCACGCCGTACCCGAGCGTGAGCGGAAGGACGCTGCCCTCGTCGTCGTTCGCGGCCACGGCGCGCACGCGGGCGACCAACTGACAGATGCCTCTCACGTGCCATCACCCCACGTGCGGGACACCTTCTGCACCGCCGTCGCCTCGATCGGGATGCTCGCGATCCGGTCGAGACCCAGCACGGGAGGTACGAGCGGGAGGCTCACCCGACCGGCGATCGTCACGTGCAACATCACGCCCGCCCGAGGGCACGCACCCCCGGCCGGAAGACACTCGACGTCGACGACCACGGTCGAGCGATCGAGCCCGTACTCGGCCACGACGGAATCGAGGACGCGCTCCGCTCGATGGTCGGCATCGGCGGTGTCACCGGCCGTGGCGACGGCACGGGCGAGGTGTCGCGCCCCGGCTTCCGCGCCGAGCGCCTGCGACTGGATGAGACCGAGCGCGACGACGAGGTACACGAGGGGCACGAGCATCAGGAGACCCACGAGGATGAACTCGAGCGGGGCGGACCCGCGCTCGGGATCGTCGGGCGGGACTTCGGTCGCCGTGACCTCAGTCGAAGGACTCGACGGGTGCATGTGCGGTCACCTCCAGCATCCGTGGTGCACCGAGAAGCCCGATGAGGGGAAGAGTCGTTCGCACGGTGAGCTCGACCGTGGGATGCCCGAACCGGTCGGTCTCGTGCGCCGCGATGTCGTCGGCGAACTCGGCGCCGACCGTCCGGGTCACGATCTCGCGTGTGCGATCCACGCCGTCGCGAAGCGATGTGTCGGCGAGCGCCGCGTGGAATGCGCCGTCGACGGCGGCGTCGTGCACGACGTTCCGCACGTACACCGCGAGGCCGCACTGCAGCACGGCGAGCGTGACGACGGTGAGCAACGTGCCGACGAGCACGAACTCGACCGGGCTTGCGCCGCGGTCATCGAGGTCGAGGCGCCTACCCACTCGGTCGACGAGCGCCGCGAACGCTCGGCGTCGGCTCGCGCGTACGTCGGCCATGCTCAGAAGCCGGAGACGCGCTCGATCGCCTGCTCGAACAGTCCGGCGAGGGCCGGGCCCGCCAGCATCCAGATCGCGACGACCAAACCGGCCGTCATCAGCGTGATCAGCACCCAGCCGGGCACGTCGCCGCGTTCGTCGTCGACGACGACACGCAGGCGAGCCGCCGCGCGTGAGATGAGACTCCGGATCATGAGTGGTCTCCTTTCGACCTAGCCGATTCCGAGGCGAAGCATGAAGATCCCCGGGAACACCGCGAACAGGACGCTCAGCGGGAGGATGAGGAAAACGAGCGGCACGAGCATGTAGATCTCCTTGCGGCCCGCCTGTTCGATGAGGGTGCGCTTGGCGTCCTCGCGCGCGTCGAGCGCCTGCGCATGAAGGACATCTGCGAGAGGCGCGCCGCGTTCGATCGCGGCGATGAGCTGATCGACCGACCGCGTGAGCGCCGGAAGCTCGAGGTCGCGCGACAGCCGGTTCAGTGCATCGGTGAGCGACGAGCCGGTGCCGACGGCGACGACGACCGTGCGCAATTCGGCGCTCAACTCCCCCGCGCCGGTGCCCGCGACGCGGCGGATCGCCTCGAAGATGCCCTCACCGGCCGACAGGCAGAGCGCAAGGAACTCGAGCAGCGTGGGCAGCTCGTCCTGAATGCGTTCGACCCTCTTCCGCGCCGCGAACGACAGCAGCTGGTCGTATCCGATCGCGGCGATAAGGCCGAACAACGGCGGAATCAGTGCAGCTGCCGGTGCCGCCGTTCCGAGCAGCACGAGCGCGACGACGAGCGCTCCCCCGGCAGCGACGCCGACCACGGCCCACGTGAGCTGGCGACCGCGGAAGCCCGCGGCATCCGTCTCTCGGGCCGCCTGGCGCAAGCGGCGCTCGATCGACGCCGATCCGCCGACACGAGACACCCAACGGTCGCGCTCCTCGCGCAGGAGCGCGCGGAGGCCGAACGGCTCGGGCGTGAACGCCAGCCCCCGAGGGTCGGTGACGTCGCGCAGGTATGGCGCGATGCGGCGCGTGAGGGACGGCGCGCCCCACCGCGGCACAAGCGCGAGAAGGAGGCATACGCCCAGCCCGAACGCTCCGCCGAGTACGATGGCGAGCGCGAGGTCGGTCGCAAGGACGTTCACGAGAACCACCGCCTCGGCTCGGGGAGGCGCCCGAGGCGGATCATGAGGCGATACGCGACGACCGACACGATCGCACCGCCGAGGATGAGCGCGACGCCCTCG
>NZ_DASRXZ010000047.1:0-5594 GCF_035687345.1 Microbacterium sp. | reverse complement strand
GTCCTCGGTTTGCTGATTCGAGGGTAACGCGCACTCGGTATTGCATACGAGATTCGTGAGAATTTTGTCGCCGATCTTGCCACCCGCGTCGCGAAGGGGCACGCTGGAAGCGCCCGCGGGTTTGATTCGCGTGCATCGAATCTTTGACACACGGAGAGGTGGTCGTCGAGATGTCCGACGTGGTGGAGACGTCCGCGAAGGTGCGGACTGGACTGTACATCGGCGGGGAGGAGCGGTTCACCGACGAGGTCCTCAAGGTCGCCGATCCGGGCAAGCCCGGTGTGATCGTGGGTGAGGCGGCGTCGGCCTCGCCGCAGGACGTGGCGGATGCCGTCGCTGCGGCCAAGGCCGCGTATCCCGCATGGGCGGCTCTCGGCGCCGAGGGCCGCGCGAAGGCGATGGCCGACGCGATCGCCGGCATCGCCGACGACCGCGATGAAGACGCTGCGATCCTGTCGCAGGAGAACGGCAAGATCCGCATGGAGGCGTGGATCGACGCGCTCGTCTTCGAGATCCGCTGGAACCTCGCGCTCGCGCTGAAGGACGAGGTCGAGACCTCGAAGACGCTGCCCGTCGTTCCGGGCGCGATCCCGGTCTCGACGGAGGTGTCGTACCAGCCGCTCGGGGTCGTGACGATCATCGTCCCCTTCAACTGGCCGATCGCCATCCTCGGCGCCTCACTCCCCCACGCGCTGCTTGCGGGCAACACCGCGATCGTCAAGGTCCCGCCGACGACGCCGCTCGCGACCGCGCGCGTCGTGCAGCGCGTGGCCGAGAAGCTCCCGGCGGGCGTGCTCAACGTCATCAGCGGCAAGGACGAGAACATGGCCGGGCTCATCCAGAACCCGGATGTCGCGAAGGTCTGCTTCACGGGAAGCGTCAACGGCGGCAAGCGCATCATGGAGATGGCGTCCAAGACACTGACCCGCGTCACGCTCGAGCTCGGCGGCAACGACCCGGCCGTCTTCCTCGAGGACGCGATCCTCGACGACGCGCACCTGGATCGGCTGTACGCGGCGATCTTCGACACGACCGGACAGATCTGCATGAACGCGAAGCGCGTGTTCGTGCACCGTTCGCGGATGGACGAGCTGGTCGCAGGGCTCGAGGCGCGCCTCGACAAGGCCGTCATCGGCTACGGGCTCGACGAGGGCACGACCATGGGACCCCTGCACCAGGGCGCGCAGAAGGCCTTCGTCGAGGACATCATCCGCGAGGCGAAGGACGCCGGCGCCGAGGTGCGCGAGTACGGCGAGCTTCCCGGCGGCGACCTGGCCGGCGGCAACTTCCTCCGCCCGGCGATCGTGATCGATCCCGATCTCTCCCTGCGCGTCGTGACGCAGGAGCAGTTCGGCCCGGTGATCCCGATCATCCCGTTCGACACGGAGGACGAGGCCGTGCGTCTCGCGAACGACACGTGGGGCGGCCTGTGCGGCTCGGTCTGGACGGCCGACGCCGGCGCAGCGCAGCGCATCGGCTCGCAGCTCGTGTGCGGCTACGTGTGGGTGAACGACCACGGCGCCACGCGCCTCGACCTGCGTGCGCCGTTCGGCGGGATGAAGCAGTCCGGCTTCGGTCGCGAGCAGGGCATCGAGGGCGTCCGGGCGTTCCAGGACACCCGCTCGATCGCGACGATCGACCCCGACGCGCTCGCGGCGATGGCCCACTGAGACCTGTTCCAGCAGGAAGGCCCGGCCTCTTCGGAGGCCGGGCCTTATTCGTGCTCGTCCATGTTCGCCGTCGGCGAGCAGGTGTCAACTCACGTTGACACTCTCTCGCTGCGTCAACTACGGTTGACACGGATGCCTCGGGCGAGGCATCCGGAAGGACACACCGTGAGCGGCGACCAGATCAGCACCCTCATCGGCGCCGCCGACGAGCGCGAGCCGATCGCCGAGCTGCATCGCCTCGCCGAGGTGCGACGCGAGCTGTCGCGCGCGGAAGAGGTGCAGGTGCGCCGCGCCCGCAACCTCGGCTATTCGTGGCAGGCGATCGCCGCCGCCCTCGGCGTGACCCGACAGGCCGTCCACAAGAAGTACGGTCGAGAGTAGGCGTTGTCGCCGCTTCTCCCTCCCACCCCACCGAGGTATCGCCATGTCGACCACCGCTCCTGCCGGACGCCGCCCCCGCGGACGTCGCTCCGAAGACGACGGGCCTCGCGCGAGCCTCAAACAGCTCATCCCGTTCCTGCTCGAGCACAAGGGCGTCCTGGCCGTCGTCGCGGCGCTGAGCGTCATCGGAGCGATCGCGATGCTCGCGCAGCCGCTCGTCGTCGGCCAGGTGATCACGCTCGTGCAGGCGGGCGACCCGCTCGGGCAGCTCGTGTGGCTGCTCGTCGCGCTCGTGATCGCGGCATCCGTCATCTCGGGGTACCAGCATTACCTGCTGCAGCGCACAGGCACCGCGGTCGTCTACTCGAGCCGCCGCAAGCTCATCTCGCGCATCCTGCACCTGCCGATCTCGGAGTTCGATGCGCGCCGCACGGGCGACCTCGTCTCGCGGGTCGGCACCGACACGACACTCCTCTACGCGGTGCTCACACAGGGACTCGCGGATGCCGTCGGCAACGCCCTCATCTTCGTCGGCGCGATCGTGGCGATGGCCTTCATCGACCCGATCCTGTTGCTGCTCATCGTCGTCGTGATCGGGGCCTCGATCACGGTCGTCGGGTTCCTGAGCGGACGCATCCGCAAAGCCACGCGCCAGCAGCAGGAGAAGGTGGGCGAGCTCGCGTCGGGCGTCGAGCGCGCCGTCGGGTCGATCCGCACCGTCCGCGCATCGGGCGCGAGCGAGCGCGAGCGCGTCGCGATCACGGGTCTCGCCGAGCAGGCGTACCAGGTGGGCGTCCGCATCGCGAAGGTGTCGGCGCTCGTCGTGCCGGTCGCAGGCATCGCGCTGCAGCTGTCGCTGCTCGTCGTGCTCGGCGTGGGCGGGTTCCGCGTGGCATCCGGCGCGATCGAGATCGCGGCCCTCGTGACGTTCGTGATGTTCCTGTTCATGCTCGTCGGCCCGCTCGGGTCGTTCATCGGCGCGATCACGTCGGTCAACCAGGCGCTCGGCGCGCTCGGGCGCATCCAGGAGATCCTCGACCTGCCGACCGAGACCGCGCGCGACGCCGAGATCGCGGTGCGCGTGGCAGAGACGGCGCCGGCGCCGTCCGCCGACGGCGACGCACCGCCCGCGGCGATCGAGTTCCGCGACGTGCGCTTCTCGTACCCCGAGGACGTCGTCGCGGCACGCCGCAAGGCCGAGACCGAGGCGCTCGCGATGCTCGAGAGCGCGCACGTCGACACGGCCCTCCTCGATCTGCCGGAGGGCGCACAGCCGGATGCCGCGACCCCCGCCCCGGACGCGGAGGTGCTGCGCGGGGTGTCGTTCCGCGTGCCCCAGGGCTCGCGCGTCGCGCTCGTCGGTCCGTCCGGCGCGGGCAAGAGCACGACGCTCGCGCTCATCGAGCGGTTCTACGACCCGACGTCGGGCGCGATCCTCATCGACGGCGTCGACGTGCGCGCGCTCGACCGCGACGCGCTGCGCGCTCGGCTCGGGTACGTCGAGCAGGACGCCCCGACGCTCGCCGGCACGCTGGGCGACAACCTGCGACTGGCGTCGCCCGACGCATCCGATGCCGAGTGCGAACGCGTGCTGCACGCGGTCAACCTCACCGAGGTGCTCGAGCGCAATCCGCTCGGGCTCGACGCACCCGTCGGCGAGAGCGGCGTCATGCTGTCGGGCGGCGAGCGTCAGCGCCTCGCGATCGCGCGGGCGCTGCTGGCCGCTCCCCCGATCCTGCTCCTCGACGAGTCGACGTCGTCGCTCGACGGGCTGAACGAGCAGCGCATGCGCGACGCGATCGACGCGGTCGCGACGGGCCGCACGCTCATCGTGATCGCACACCGCCTCTCGACGGTCGTCGACAGCGACCACATCGTGGTGATGGACCACGGGCGCGTCGTCGGCCAGGGCACGCATTCGGAGCTCGTGGAGTCGACGCCTCTGTACCGCGACCTCGCGCGGCACCAGCTGCTCGTCTGAGGACGACAGCGGTGACGGATGCCCCGCCCCGCGCGCATCGCGGGACGGGCATCCGCCGCTGCTGTGTCAGGACCGCTGGAGTCGGTACCGCAGCGCCGCCAACTCCGCCTGCAGCGCGGCGGGGACGCGCCCCTCGAACTGGGCGTAGAACTCCTCGGTGAGGTCCGCCTCCTTCAGCCACGAGTCGCGGTCGATCGCGAAGAGCTCCTCGAGGTCTTGCGGCGTGACGTCCGTGCCCTCGAGGTCGAGGTCCTCGGTGCGCGGCAGGCGCCCGATCGGGCTGTCGACCGCGGGAACCTCGCCCTCGATGCGACGGACGATCCAGTCGATGACGCGCGCGTTGTCGCCGAAGCCGGGCCACAGGAATCGGCCGTCCGAGCCCTTGCGGAACCAGTTCACCTGGAAGATGCGCGGGGCGCGGTCGAAGCGCAGCTTCTGGCCCATCTTGAGCCAGTGGCCGAAGTAGTCCGCCATGTTGTAGCCGCAGAACGGCAGCATCGCGAACGGGTCGCGGCGCAGCTCGCCGACGGTTCCCTCGGCGGCGGCGGTGCGCTCCGACGAGATCGTCGATCCGAGGAACACGCCGTGCGCCCAGTCGGTCGCCTCGATCACGAGCGGCACGTTCGTCGCGCGGCGGCCGCCGAACAGGATCGCGTCGAGCGGCACGCCCTCCGGCTTGTCCCAGTCGGGGGCGATCTGCGGGCACTGCGCGGCGCTCACGGTGAAGCGCGAGTTCGGGTGCGCGGCGGGGCGACCGGATGCCGGCGTCCAGGGCTTGCCCTCCCAGTCGATGAGCTCGGCCGGGGGCTCATCGGTGAGGCCCTCCCACCACACATCGCCGTCGGGCCGCAGGGCGACGTTCGTGAAGATCGTGTTGCCCCACAGCGTCTCGACCGCGGTCACGTTCGTCGACTCGCCGGTGCCCGGAGCGACGCCGAAGAATCCCGCCTCGGGGTTGATCGCCCAGAGGCGCCCGTCCTCGCCGGGGCGCAGCCATGCGATGTCGTCGCCGAGCGTCTCGACGCGCCAGCCGGGGATGGTCGGTCGCAGCATGGCGAGGTTCGTCTTGCCGCACGCCGAGGGGAACGCGGCGGCGATGTGGTACGCGCGGCCCGCGGGGTCGATCACGCGGATGAGCAGCATGTGCTCGGCCATCCAGCCCTCGTCGCGACCGATGACCGACGCGATGCGCAGCGCGAAGCACTTCTTGGCGAGGATCGCGTTGCCGCCGTAGCCGGATCCGTAAGACCACACCTCGAGCGTCTCGGGGAAGTGGACGATGTACTTCTCGTCGTTGCACGGCCACGCGACGTCCTGCTCGCCCGGCGCGAGCGGGGCGCCGACGGAGTGGACCGTCTTGACCCAGTGCTTCCCGGCGGCGATCTCCTCGAGCACCGCGGTGCCGACGCGGGTCATGATCCCGATCGAGGCGACCGCGTAGGCGCTGTCGGTGACCTGGACGCCGATGTGCGAGAGCGGGCCGCCGACGGCGCCCATCGAGAAGGGCACGATGTACATCGTGCGCCCGCGCATGGAGCCGTCGAAGATCTCAGTCATCGTTG
>NZ_DASRXZ010000046.1:0-68048 GCF_035687345.1 Microbacterium sp. | reverse complement strand
CTTCAGCCTCGTCGGCGCGATCGACTTCGGCTTCGACATCGGCAAGGTCGGGATCATCGCGCTCGTGATGATCGTCTTCACGCTCGTGTTCTCGAACTTCTTCGACGCGATGGGCACGATGACGGGCCTCGCGAACGAGGCGGGCCTCGCCGACGCGAAGGGCGACTTCCCGCGCATCAAGTCCGCGCTCATCATCGAGGGTGTCGGCGCCGTGGTCGGTGGTGGCACCTCCTCGTCGTCGGCGACCGTGTTCGTCGAGTCGGGCTCCGGCATCGGCGAGGGTGCCCGCACGGGCCTCGCGAACATCGTGACGGGTCTGCTGTTCCTCCTCGCGATGTTCTTCACGCCGCTCACGTCACTCGTCCCCGGCGAGGTCGCGGCGGCCGCGCTCGTCCTCGTGGGTGCGCTGATGCTCGCGCAGATCAAGAACATCGACTTCACGGACTTCCGCGTCCTGCTGCCGGTGTTCCTCACGGCGACGGTCATGCCGCTGACCTACTCGATCGCCAACGGCATCGGGGCGGGCTTCATCAGCTGGGTGCTCGTCAACGCCTTCTCGGGCCGCGCGAAGCGCGTGCACTGGCTGCTGTGGGTCGTCGCCGCGGGCTTCGCGATCTACTTCGCCCGCGGGCCGATCGAGGCGGCGATCGGCATCGCGTAGCCGAGGACCCTCTCAGCGCTCGCGCTGTCGAAACCCGCACACGCGTACCGTCACGGCGGCGGCGGATGCAGGTTTCGGCAGCGCGAGCCGCGTATCGGGGCCCGGAGCGGGACTACTCCATGGGCTCGAGCACGAAGACCGCGATGAGCCGGTCGGTGCGCTTCTGGTAGTTCGCGTAGTCGGGCCACGCCTCGACCGCCCGCGCCCACCACTCGTCGCGCTCGGCGCCGGTGACCTCGCGGGCGAGGTAGTCCTTCTTGACCGGGCCGTCCTGCAGCTCGACGTGCGGGTGCTTTCGCATGTTGCTCGCCCACTTCGGCTCGTCGGGCGCTCCGCCCTTCGACGCGACGACCGCGTAGCGACCGTCGTGCTCGACGCGCATGAGCGCGGTCTTGCGGAGCGCTCCCGTCTTGGCCCCGACCGTCGTCAGCACGATGATCGGCTTGCCCCGAAGCTCGTTCGCCTCGGCGCCGCCGGTCTCCTCGTACCGTTCGGCCTGCTTGCGGGCCCACTCTGACTTGCTCGGTGCGTATGTTCCCGTCAGCGGCATGGTGCCACTGTAACCGCACGACAGAGGGGTCGGATGCCGCGGCATCCGCCCCCTCGTGAGTCTCGCGTCAGAGCGACTCGATGATCTCGCGCATGAGCGCGGCGGTCTCGCTCGGCGTCTTGCCGACCTTGACGCCGGCGGCCTCGAGGGCCTCCTTCTTCGCCTGCGCGGTGCCGGCGGAGCCCGACACGATCGCGCCGGCGTGGCCCATCGTCTTGCCCTCCGGCGCCGTGAAGCCGGCGACATAGCCGACGACGGGCTTGGTGACGTTGGCCTTGATGAAGTCGGCCGCGCGCTCCTCGGCGTCGCCGCCGATCTCGCCGATCATGACGATCGCCTTCGTCTCGGGGTCGGCCTCGAAGGCCTCGAGCGCGTCGATGTGCGTCGTGCCGATGATCGGGTCGCCGCCGATGCCGATCGCGGTCGAGAAGCCGATGTCGCGAAGCTCGAACATCATCTGGTACGTCAGCGTGCCCGACTTCGACACGAGGCCGATGGGGCCCTTGCCGGTGATGTTGGCGGGCGTGATGCCGACGAGCGACTCGTCGGGCGTGATGATGCCGGGGCAGTTCGGGCCGATGATTCGGGTCTTGTTGCCCATCGACTTCGCGTACGCCCAGGCTTCGGCGGTGTCGCCGACCGGCACGCCCTCGGTGATCACGACGAGCAGCGGGATCTCGGCGTCGATGGCCTCGATCATCGCGTCCTTCGTGTAGGCGGCGGGGACGAAGACGATCGACACGTCCGCGCCGGTCTTCTCGATCGCCTCGGCGACGGTGCCGAACACGGGCAGCTCGACGGCTGCACCGCTCTTGTCGGTGTGCAGCACGGTGGTGCCCGCCTTGCGCGCGTTGACGCCGCCGACGACCTGCGTGCCCGCCTTCAGCATGAGCGCGGTGTGCTTCGTGCCCTCGCCGCCGGTGATGCCCTGGACGATGACCTTGGAGTCCTTGTCAAGAAAGATCGACATGTCTGTGGTTCCTTTTCGGGATCAGGCCTGGTTCGCCAGTTCGGCGGCCTTGTCGGCGCCCTCGTCCATGGTGGCGGCGAGCGTCACGAGCGGGTGGTTCGCGTCCTGGAGGATGCGGCGGCCCTCCTCGACGCGGTTGCCGTCGATGCGCACGACGAGCGGCTTGGTCGCGGTCGGGCCGAGCTCGGCGAGAGCGCCGACGATGCCCTTCGCGACGGCGTCGCATGCGGTGATGCCGCCGAAGACGTTGACGAACACGGACTTGACCTGCGGGTCGCCGAGGATGACATCGAGACCCGCGGCCATGACCTCGGCCGATGCGCCGCCGCCGATGTCGAGGAAGTTGGCGGGCTTTACGCCGCGGTGGCGCTCACCGGCGTAGGCGACGACGTCGAGCGTCGACATGACCAGGCCCGCGCCGTTCCCGATGACCCCGACCTCCCCGTCGAGCTTGACGTAGTTGAGGTCGTTCTCCTTGGCCTTCGCCTCGAGCGGGTCGGCGGCCGCCTTGTCTTCGAGCAGCGCGTGCGAGGCGTGGCGGAACTCGGCGTTGTCGTCGAGCGTGACCTTGCCGTCGAGAGCGATGATGTCGCCCTCCTCGGTCTGCACGAGCGGGTTGACCTCCACGAGCGTCGCGTCCTCGCCCTTGTAGACGCTGTAGAGCTTCACGAAGACGTCGGCGACCTTCGGGGCCAGCTCGTCGTCGAAGTTCGCGGCCTTCGCGATCTCGAGCGCCTTCGCCTCGTCGATGCCCGTGAGCGGGTCGACCTCGACGCGCGCGAGCGCCTCGGGCTTCTCGACGGCGAGCTGCTCGATCTCCATGCCGCCCTCGACCGAGCACAGCGCGAGGTACGAGCGGTTGGCGCGGTCGAGCAGCACCGAGAAGTAGAACTCCTTCGCGATGCGCGCGCCGGCGGCCACCATGACCCGCTTGACGACGTGTCCCTTGATGTCGAGGCCGAGGATCGCCTTCGCGGCCTCGTACGCCTCATCGGGCGTCTTGGCGACCTTGACGCCGCCGGCCTTGCCGCGGCCGCCGGTCTTGACCTGGGCCTTGACGACGACGACGCCGCCGAGTTTCTCGGCGGCGGCCTTGGCTTCTTCAGGGGTGTCGGCGACGATGCCGGCGAGCACCGGCACCTCGTACTTCTCGAAAAGGTCTCGTGCCTGGTACTCGTAAAGATCCACAGTGCAGTCCTTCGTGGGCGAACGTGGCTTCGGCCGCAGAAAATCTCTCGATGTCAAGAGATCGGCCGATCATCAAGCCTACTACTCGTCGGATCGTGCTCCCGACGGGCGGCCTGTGCGGGGCAGTCGCTCGAGGTCGCCGACCGCCGGCCCCTCGATGCGCGTGCCGTCGGGTGCGAACCTCGATCCGTGCAGCGGGCAGTCCCACGTGCACTCCGCGTCGTTCCACGAGACGACCCCGCCCATATGGGTGCACACGGCGCTCACCGCCCGCGTCGTGGCGTCCACGGTCGAGATGCCCACCGGGTGCCCCGCACGGCTCGCGACGACGCCCTCCCCCTCGGGCGGGGCGGGAACGGGCACGGGGGTGCGCAGCGCGCCCGTCCATCCGGCGGCCGCCTCCCACCCGATCTTGAGGTTCTCGACGCCGCCGCGACCGAGGTCTGCCGGCATCGTCAATCGTCGTCCCAGCGTGGCCATCCACGACGGCCGCTCACGACGCGGCACGCGCCGGATCTCCGCCGACAGCCGAAGCGCGGCGGCGGGGGCGTTCGTCAGACCCCACTTCGCGTATCCGGTCGCGAAGCGGATGCGCCCGAGTCCGCGGGGCAGCGCCCCCACGAACGGCACGAGGTTGTGCGACTCGTAGTCCTGCGCCGACCAGGTCGCGACGGGTTCGGCACCCGGGAAGTGGCGGCGCGTCCACGCGATGAGGTCGTCCACGCACTCCTGCTCGGAGTCGCCGCGCCCGACGGGGTGCCCGTTCCCGCCGACGATGAGGCGCGCGAGCGCGGCGGGGCCGTCGTCCTGGGCCACGGGCCGGATCGATCGCGTCGGCTCGTCGACCGAGATGTACATGCCGTCGGGCAGCTCGCCGTCGTACGAGAACGCGACGCAGTACGAGCGCAGCGCGCGCACCTTGGCGAAGTACAGCCCGCGGTCGGCGATCGGCATGCCGGTCGCCAGCACGATCTGGTCGGCCGACGCGTACCCCGCCTCGGTCTCGATCCACGCGTGCGGCACAGCGTGCGCGTGCCGCACACGCACGCCGGTGTGAAGCGTTCCTCCCGCGGCGACGAACGTCCGCGCGAGCGCGTTCGCGACGACGACGGGGTCGATCGCGAGCTGGTCGTCGAGCGCGACGCCGTCGGCGAAGGGGAACGCATGCCGCGTCCCGCCGTCCCCCGCCCCGTCGGGGCCCGGGATCCGCCGCACCGGCAGCCCGGCCTCGCGCGCCGCCGCGAGCTCGGCCTCGACCTGCTCGGCGCCCGACGGCGTCTGCGCGTACGAGACGGCCGGCCGCAGCGTGAAGGCCACTCCGGCCTCTGCCGCGAACACCTCGAGCCACTCGAGTCCGTCTCGGTTCGCGTCGACGTACGCGCGCACGAGCGAAGCAGGGTGGTCGCGGCGCAGGGCCGACAGGCGCGTGCCCTGCAGGAGCGTCGCCTTGCCGGTGTTGCCACCCGTGGCGAGCTCGGCGACGCGTCCCGAGTCGACGACGGCGACGTCGAGCCCCTCGCGCGCGAGCATCACCGCCGTGCACAGACCCGTCAGCCCCGCGCCCACCACGATGACGTCGTGGTGCCTCCCGGGCTCGAACTCGGTTCCCTCGACCGGCTGCGTTCCGGTGCGCCACAGTGACGGCATGCGCCCAGTCAACGCCGCGCGCCGGTCCTCCACCACCCGCTTGACAATGCGGCGGCGCATCCGCGTGCGCAACTCCGGAACACCGCGCCACCCACCGCCGGAATCGGACGGATTCGACAGGTCATAAGCCGAAACTCCGGAGTTCGGTACTCGGCGGCGCGTGCGTCCGTCGAACCCGCCGTGCTCTAGGCTCATGCCGATGACTGACCTCGACCAGGGCTCCGCGTCGCGCACGGCGGTGATCGCCGCCGCGGTGGAGCTGTTCGCCGAGCGGGGCTTCGACCAGACGTCGGTCGACCAGATCGCGAAGGCCGCCGGGGTGTCGCGCTCGACCTTCTTCCGCCAGTTCGGCGGCAAGGAGGACGTGATCTTCGCCGACCACGAGGCTCTGCTCGAGCAGCTGCGGGCGTTCCTGTCGAAGCCGCACGAGAACCCGTGGCAGGCGGTGTGCGAGGCATCCGTCATCGCCTTCCGCCATTTCGCGCGCGATCCCGAATTGGCGCGCCGTCGCTACACCGTCGTGCGGCAGGTGCCGGCTCTGCGCAACCGCGAGATCGTCGCGGTGTTCCGCTACGAGCGCCTGTTCGACGAGTACCTGCGCGACGCGCTCCCCGGGCTCGACCCGGTCGACGCGGTCGGCTTCGCGGCGCTGGTCACCGCCGTGCACAACCACGTGCTGCGGCGACTGCTGCGCGGCACCAAGCGCGTGCCGGTGTCGGTGCTTCAGGCGGCGCTCGACGACGCGATGCGGCGGTTCGGCGTGCACCCGGATGCGTCGCGCACGCCCGCCGACGACGACGTCATGGTCGCCGTCTTCCCGAGGCGGATGCCGGCGGCCGAGGTCGCCCGCCGCCTGTCGTCGACCCTCGGCTGACGCTGGCACTCAGTATCGCGACTGGCGGCACTCGATGCCGAGCCGGTAGCCTGTGACCGGTCGCGGACGCGGCCGGGCGAGGCATCCGGGAGCATCATGGCCGAGTTCACCCCCCGCAACGGCGAGCAGGTCGGGAGTTACGACGTCACGTCGCGCCTCGACACCGACTACTACGCGGTCTTCGCCGACATCCCCGAGGACGACCGCGCGGTGTGGGACCGCGCCAAGGCCTACATCGACGAGGTCGGCACACGCATGCAGGACGCATGGGACACGGCCGACTACCCGCTCGACATCGCGAAGCGCATGGGCGAGCTCGACCTGTTCAACGACGGCATCGACCACCCGCTCCTGACACGCTTCTCGCCGCTCGCGGCCGGGCTCGTCAACATGGAGGTCTCGCGCGGCGACGGCTCGCTCGGCACGGTCATCGCGGTGCAGGGCGGACTCGCACTGCGGACCCTCGCGCTCTTCGGCAGCCCCGAGCAGCAGGAGCGCTGGCTGCAGCCCCTCGCCCGCGCGGAGGTGCTCGGCTCGTTCGCGCTGACGGAGCCCGACCACGGCTCGGACTCCGTCTCGCTCGAGACGGTCGCCCGCCGCGACGGCGAGGAGTGGGTGATCGACGGCGCGAAGAAGTGGATCGGCAACGGCGCATCCGGCGGCATCACGTTCGTGTGGGCTCGGGTCGACGACCCGGATGCCGCGGAGCACGGCGCCGTGCGCTGCTTCCTCGTCGAGCAGGACACTCCGGGGTACACGGGCACGGTCATCACGGGGAAGGCGTCGCTGCGCGGGATCCACCAGGCGCACATCGCGTTCGACGGCGTGCGCGTGCCGCTCGACGCGGTGCTGCCGGGCACGAAGAGCTTCAAGGACGCCTCGACCGTGCTGTACTCGACCCGCTCGGGAGTCGCGTGGTCGGCGCTCGGCCACGCCACCGCATGCTACGAGGCGGCGCTCGCGTACGCGAAGCAGCGCGTGCAGTTCGGCAAGCCGCTCGCGAGGTTCCAGATGGTGCAGGAGCGCCTCGCGCACATGCTCGAAGACCTCACGGCGATGCAGCTCTACTGCCGCCGGCTCGCCGACCTCGAGGCATCCGGTTCGCTGCACCCCACTCAGGCGTCGCTCGCGAAGTTCCACAACACGCGCGCCGCGCGCCGTATCGCCGCGACCGCGCGCGACCTGCTCGGGGGCAACGGCATCCTCCTCGAGAACGGCGTCATGCAGCACATGACCGACATCGAGGCGATCCACACGTACGAGGGCACCGAGTCGGTGCAGGCGCTGCTGCTGGGCCGCGACATCACGGGGATGAGCGCATTCGCCTGAGCCCGCCCCCGGCCGCCGTCACCCGCCGCGCAGCGTGTGCTCGGCCGGACCGAACACGACGATCACCGTGAGGTCCTCCTCCACGTCGATGAAGCGGTGCTCCTCCCCGGCGGGCACGAACAGCACGGCACCGGCGGATGCGTCGGCGACCGCATCCGGAGTCCACAGCCTCGCGCGCCCGGACAGCACGATGTAGACCTCGTCTTCGGTGTGCGGCTGCTGCGGATCGACAGCACCGGCCGGGATGCTGTACGTGCCGAGACTCAAGTGCGGAACCCGCAGATTCTCGCGGTAGTTCGCCTCCGTGACGGCGGCGAAGAGGCCCGCATCGATGATCTTCATATCGTCCTCCCGACGCCATCCTGCCTGCGCGGGGCCGCGCACCGACCGGGCCGATCCGCTTCTCGCGGCCCGACCGCGCCCGACCGGCGCCTGAGCACCCCGGGTGTCGAAGATAAGGCGTTCGCCCGATCCGGCCGTCCCTCCTTAGGGAGGAGCGTAAGTGTCGTGGCCGGCTGTGCACCGGCCGTCGGAGGTCGACATGAACGAGATGGTCTTCGCCGCGAGCGTGCTCAACGAGCGACGTTCCGAAGCTCTGCGGCGTGAGAACGAGCTGCTGCTCCGGGTGCGCGAACGCCGGCAGGGGGCCGACGCGCCCCGGGCGGCAGCCACAGCCGCGGAGGCCGCGCCGAGCGCGCGCCCGCGGGTGGCCGATGGGGACCGGATGCGGCGTCCGCGCCACGCGTGACGCGGCATCCGGTCCTCGGGCCCGCTCCTCCACCTGCCGGAAGGTGACACGATATGTTCATGCGCCCCACGGGGACTCCCTCGGTCATGGTCGGCCGCGGCGCGGAGCTGCGCACGCTGCTCGACGCGTTCGACGACGGTCGTCGCGGACGCCCACGCGCGGTGCTCGTGCGAGGCGAAGCCGGAATCGGCAAGACGCGTCTCGTGCAGGAGCTGCTCGCGCAGGCGGCGGCGCGCCGCGACGAGGGGCTGCCGCTCGTCGTCGCGATCGGCCAGTGCGTCGACCTCGGCCCGATCGGCGCGCCGTTCGGGCCGATCCGCCGCATCCTGCGCGACCTGCACGGCGAGGTCGGCACCGACGCGCTGCGCGAGGCGGCAGGCTCGCCCGCCGCGGTGACCGCTCTCGCCGCCCTCGTGCCCGGTCTCGCGAGTGAGACGCCCGCCGACGACGAGCAGGCCGGCGAGTTCGCCGAGGCGATCGAGGTCGTGCTCGAGAGCCTTTCGGCGACGCGTCACGTCGTCATCGTGATCGAAGACCTGCAGTGGGCGGATGCGGCGACCTTCGCGCTCCTCAAGACGCTCGCGAGCACGCTCCGGGGCCGCCACCTGACGATCGTCTCGACCTACCGGTCCGACGACATCGACCGGTTCCACCCGCTGCATCCGGTGCTCGCCGAGCTCGACCGCACGCCAGGCCTCGTGCGCGTCGACCTCGAGCCGCTCTCGTTCGCCGAGGTCGCCGAGCAGGTGAGCATCCTCACCGACGACGCCGTCGACACCCAGGCCGTCGAGCGGCTCGCCGAACGCAGCGGCGGCGTGCCGTTCCTCGTCGAGGAGCTCGTGGACCTCGGAGACCGGGGACTCCCCGACACGCTGCGGGATCTCGTGCTCGCGCGCTACACGCGCCTGACCGATCCCGCCCAGGAGACCGTGCGCGCGATGGCCGCGGGCGGCATGCACGTCGACCACGACGTGCTCGCGGCGGTGTCGACGCTCGACGACCGCACGCTCGACCGCGCTCTGCGCGAGGCGATCGACGCGCGCGTCGTGCTGGCTGCGGGCGCCGGCTACTCGTTCCGCCACGCGCTCACGCGCGAGGCGGTCCACGGCGAGATGCTGCCGAGCGAGCGCGTGCGCATCCACCGCGCGTTCGCCGAATACCTGCAGCAGAACCGGCCGGCCGACTCCCCCGACGACGTCTCCGCCGTCGCCGAGCACTGGCTCGCCGCGCGTGACCTCACGGCCGCGTTCGACGCGACGGTGCGTGCGCTGCGCCTTTCGCGCGCGAGCTTCGCGCCCGCGACATCCGTCAAGCTCGCCGAGCGCCTGACCGAGCTGTGGGATCAGGTGCCGGATGCCGAGTCGCGCGCCGGCACGACACGTCAGGCGCTGCACCTCGAGGCGGCGCAGGCGTGGCACGACCTGGGCGACGCGCAGCGCGCGCTGCGCTCCGCGAATGAGGGGCTCGCGGTGTGCGGCGACGATCCGCTCACGCGCGCCGCACTGCTGAGGCAGAGGTTCGTCCAGCTGTTCAACGCGGAGCATCGCGACCAGCGGGAGGACCTCGAGGAAGCCGCGCGGCTGCTCGAGGGCATCGACACCGCGCAGGCCCAGGCGCTCATGTCGCGGGTGATGTCGAACCTCGCGATCAGCGAGCACGGCCAGGAGGCCGCCGACCACGCACGCCGAGCCATCGAGCTCGCCGAGGCCGCGGGCGACGATGCCGCGCTCGCGGTCGCGCTCACGATCGAGAGCTGGCGCATCTCCGGCGACGAGGACGACCAGCCGGCCGCCCTCGCCCCGCTCGAACGCGCGGTGGCGCTCAAGCTCGAGCCGCCGCTGCGGGCCTACGCCGGCAGCGCGCACATCGATCAGCTCACGAGCCTCGGCCGGTTCGCTGAGGCGGCCGAAGTGGGCGAGCGGTACTACGCCGAGGTCGTCCGCGCCGGCATCGAACGCGGCTCGGGCACCTCCATCGCGCTCAGCCTCGCCTTCGCGCTGCTCGCCGCCGGGCGGCCCGAGGAGGCGCTCACGTACACGACGCGCGCACGGCGCCTCGCCGGCCGCGCAGCGCGCGCGTGGGTCGCTCGCGTCATGGCCAACCACCTGTCGTGGAACGATGAGCGGGACGCGCGCGCGGAGCTGCTCGCGAGCGAGCGCGGCGGGATCGCCGAGGTCACCACCCTCAAGCCTCAGAAGCGCGCCTGGTGGCGCATCGAAGAGGCGGATGCCGCGCTGGAGTTCTCCGTCGGCCGCCCCTCCCCCGAGGTCGAGCAACGCCGCCGCGAGGCGCTCGCGGGCGTGCTCGCGGTCGTGGAGGGCGACGCCGAACCCACTCCGCGCCGGTACGCCGCCGTCGCGGCGTCTCTTCTCGTCGCGAGCGCTCCCGACGAGCACGAGGACGAACGGGGGCGGTTGCTGCGCGCTCTCGCCGACTGGCCCGATCACGAGTTGAACCGCCGCTGGGGCGACTACGCGCGAGCCGCGCTCGGCGACACGGGGCCCGCCGACGAGCGGGTCGAGCGCTGGCGTGCCGTCGTCTCGGAGCTGCCCGAGAGCGGACTGTACGCGTGGCATGAGCAGGTCGCGCGGCTGCGTCTCGCCGAGGCGCTCATCGCGGACGGCGAGCGCGACGAAGCCGCGCGCGTGCTCGAACGCATCCTGGACGAGGCTCCCGCGCAGGGCGTCGCTCGCGTCGCACGCTGGGCGAGGGAGTTGGGCGCGCACGCACGCCTGCTCGGCGGGCCGGACGCGGCCGCGGCATCCGGTGTGATCGCGACCCTCACCCCGCGCGAGCTGCAGGTGCTCGAGCTCGTGGCCGAGGGCCTCACGAACTCCGAGATCGGCCGGCGCCTGTTCATCAGCCCGAAGACAGCCTCAGTGCACGTTTCGGCGATCCTCGCGAAGGTGGGCGCGGCGAACCGCGCGGAGGCGGCGGCGATCTTCGCGGCGTCGAGCCCCTCCGCGTCCTGAGACCGCGGGCGCGGCATCCGCAAGCCCTGTGCCGCGTCGGCGGCCCACGGCAGGATGGACGCATGGCCTACGAGATCCCCGCGCCCATGCTCGCGAAGTCGGTTCCGGAAGTGCCGCTTCCCGACGCCGTGCCCGGCGGGCTCAGCTACGAGCCGAAGTGGGACGGGTTCCGGGCGCTCGTGTCGTGGGACGGCTCGAACGTCGAGATCGGCAGCCGCGGGGCGAAGCCGCTCACGCGGTACTTCCCCGAGCTCGTCGAGGCCTTCTCGCGGCTCCTGCCCGAACCGTGCCTCATCGACGGCGAGGTCGTCGTGCCGAAGGGCGAGCCGGGCGCGCAGCGCCTCGACTGGGAGTCGCTGACGCAGCGCATCCACCCTGCTTCGTCGCGCGTCGCGAAGCTGTCGGTCGAGACGCCGGCGATGTTCATCGCGTTCGATCTGCTGGCGCGGGGCGATCGAGACCTGCAGGGCGAGCCGTTCTCGACGCGCCGCGCCGAGCTGGTCGATCTGCTCGGCACGCTCCCCCATCCCATCCACGTGACACGCACGACCGACGATCCGGAAGTCGCGCGGCGGTGGCTCTCGGAATTCGAGGGCGCGGGTCTCGACGGCGTCATCGCGAAGCCGCTCGACCAGCCGTACGCGCCCAACAAGCGCACGATGTTCAAGATCAAGCACGCCCGCACGGCGGATGTCGTCGCGATGGGCTACCGCGTGCACAAGTCCGGGCAGGGCGTCGGCTCGCTCCTCGTCGGCCTGTACTCCGACGACGGCGAGCTGTACCCGGTGGGTGGGGTCGCGGCGTGGAGCAACCAGAAGCGGCTCGAGCTCGTCGAGGAGCTCGATCCGCTCGTCGAGCGCGATGCCGACGGCAACCCGCTGCGGAACGAGGGCGAGAAGTCGCGCTTCACCCCGTCGCGTGCCGATTCGTCGTTCGTGCGGCTGCGTCCCGAGCGCGTGCTCGAGGTGCGGTACGACCAGCTCGAGGGCTGGCGGTTCCGTCACACCGTGCAGTTCGAGCGGTGGCGTCCGGATCGCGATCCGCGCTCGTGCACGTACGACCAGCTCGAGACGGTCTCGGCCTACGACCTCGCCGACGTGCTCGACTGACCTGCGCAGGGGGTCACAACGTCACGAGCACCTGCGCGAGCAGGATCTTCACGACCATGGCAGCCGGATAGACCAGGCTGTACCCCAGCGCCACCCGCACGTCGTGGCCCGTGCGGGTGTTCGCGAACGCGAGGATCGCGGGGTTCGTCTGCGCTCCCGCGATCGCTCCCGAGAGCCGCGTGCCGCCGAGGCGGAAGACGTGGCGCAGCATGAGATACGTGCCGAGCATGGCGACGAGGGTGACGACGGCTCCGATGAGCAGGAGCGTCACGATCTCGCCCGACACGATCGCACTGACGATGAGGGATCCGGCCTTCGTGCCCGCGAAGGCGAGGAAGATGAGCAGGCCGAGCTCGGCGAGCACGTTCGCGGCGGTGTTGGGCAGTGCGGTGACGAACGGGCCGATGCGCCCGATGCGTCCCATGACGAGTCCGACGACGAGCGCGCCGGCGGCGAAGCCGAGGCCGAAGTAGCCGCCGCCGGGCAGTGGTATCTCGATGGCTCCGATGAGCAGGCCCAGCGCGATGCCGAGGCCGAGCGCGACCGGGTTCGTGTCGGCCATGCCGCGCTCGGAGTCGCCGAGGAATTCCGACACAGCCGCCATCGACCGCTTGGGGCCAACGACGCGCAGACGGTCACCCTGCAGCACGACGAAGTCGGGCGTGGCGACGAAGTCGACGTCTCCGCGGCGCACGCGGACGATCGTCGCGCCGAGTCGTTCACGAAGCTGGAGGCTCGCGATCGTCCGGCCCGCCAGCCGCTGGTTCGAGAGGATGATGCGACGGAAGTCGAGCTCGGAGCGCTGCCCCACGATGTCGACGGCCGCCGTGTGGCCGATCTCGTCGCTGACCTCCTGCACCGCGTCGCTCGGGCCCACGACGTTGACGACGGCTCCCGGCGGGAGCGGTGTGTCGGGGGTGACCGCCTCGATCTCACCGTCCTTGGGCATCACGCGCGAGAAGAGCACGCGGCGCCCGTACCGCTTCGACAGCTCGTCGGCGGTGGGCATGGAGGTCGTGTCGACCTCGACGGCCTTGTCGACGATCGGCGCCGGCCGGTCGGTGTCTTCCGCGCGGTGGCGGAGGGCGAGCGCCGCGACGAGCATCGCCCCGATCACACCGAAGACGTACGCGCTCGCGTAGCCGACCGTGGCTTCGGCGCTGCCGCCGGTCGCGGCGAGCGCGGGGGTGTTCGTCACCGCACCCGCGAAGGTGCCCGCGATCGTCACGGGCGACACGCCCAGCCACACCCCGAGCCCGTAAGCGACGGCCGCGCCGACGATGAGGATGCCCGTGACCACGAGCATGAGCGCCCATGACGACCTCATCGCGTTGAAGAAGCCCGGCCCCGAGATGATCCCGATGCAGAACGCGAACAGCACCAGCCCGACGTCGCCGATCGCGGCGGGCAGCTCGATCGAGACGCCGAGCGCGACGCCCCACGCCGTGATCGCCATCCCGACGATCAGCACGGCGACGGCGCCGAGCGACACTCCTCCGATGCGCACCTGGCCGACCGCGGCACCCAGCCCGATGAGCAGGAACAGCACGATGACCGGATGCAGCGCCAGGAACTCGAACACGGCGGTCATGGCCCCTCCTGCAGGCTCGCGACAAGGGCTATCGCGAGTATCCCGCAAGGGATGCTCCGCGCGCAGGGGGAGCCGGTGTCAATCGGGCGGCCCGAACTCCACGACAGGGATGGACGCCTCTCCGCGCGCCGCGTAGTCCATCGCCGCCGACAGGTGCTTCCACGCCTGCGGATGCCTCTGGGCGTAGCGTTCGAGCACCTGCCGCGATTCGTCGGGGTCGAGCATCCGCACCGACGACGGCACGCGGCGAGCCCGACCGGTGCTGACGTACGCCACGCCGTTCGCGCGCAGGTTGCGGTACCACTGCGCACGCTTCCCGAGTCCGGAGGCCACGCGGATGGCGTTCCGCTCGCGCTCGACCACCTCGACGACGACGTAACGCGGCTGATGCGACACCCGGCCGAGGTGCTCGATCATCACGAGGCGTTCACCGAAGATCCACCCGAGGCCCGCGCGGTACAACGGGATCGGCAGCCTCGTGAGCCACGGCGTCTGCAGCACGCGGGCGACGAGCCGGTCGAGAGGCGGGACGTGCTCGGTCATCCTTCTTCTTCTCTGGGCCAGTTCTCGGGGTTGATGCGACTGGGCTGCACGCGAGGAGGCTCACCCGGCATCTTCGGGAAGTCGGGCGGGAAGGGAAGCTCGCCGAGCCCGTCGTCGAGGTCGCGCTGCCACCACTCCAGCAGCGTGTCGATGCGGCCCGGCTTCGCGAGCAGGTCGGCCCACGGGTCGCCGATGTCGGCCAGTCGCTGGGGAATCGTGCGCACCGTGAACGAGGCCGGATCGACGCCCGCTTCGAGCTCGTCCCACGTGAGGGGCGTCGACACGCTCGCATGCGGCAACGCCCGCGGGCTGTACGCGCCCGCCATCGTGCGGTCGCGGTTGGCCTGGTTGAAGTCGATGAAGATGCGCTCGCCTCGCTCCTCCTTCCACCAGTTCATCGTGACCTTGTCGGGCATCCGCCGCTCGAGTTCGCGTCCCGCGGCGATCACCGCGTGCCGCACGTCGAGGAACTCCCACTCCGGTTCGATCGGGCAGAAGATGTGGATCCCCCGGTTGCCGCTCGTCTTGAGGAACGCCGTGAGGCCCGCCTCGGCGAGCACGTCGCGCATCGCGGGAGCCACGGCTGCGGCATCCGCGAAGTCCGTGCCCGGCTGCGGGTCGAGGTCGATCCGCAGCTCGACGGGGTTGTCGGTGTCGGAGACGAGCGAGGCCCACGGGTGGAACACGATCGTGTTCATCTGCACGGCCCACACGGCCGCGGCGATCTCGGTGAACACGATCTGCGGATGCCGCCGCCCGCTGTTGTACGTCACCGTCCGCGACTCGACGAACGCCGGCGCGCCCTTGGGCGGGTTCTTCGAGTAGAAGCGCTCGCCGTCGACGCCGTCCGGGAACCGTTCGAGCGACACCGGGCGGTTCCCGTTCGCGGCGAGGAAGGGCTCGGCGATCGTGATGAGGTACTCGGCGAGTTCCTGCTTCGTGATGCCGACCTCGGGCCACAGCACGCGGTCGGGGTTCGACACGCTGACCTCGCGTTCGCCGTCGGGGCCGGGCATGGTCAGGGTGATGCGGGGCGAGGCCATGCTCCGACCCTAGGACGCGCCGCCGACGTGCGGCACCCCCGCTGACGCGCACGCGGCATCCAGGAGAGGCGCATAGGCTCGAGCGATGGCCCTCTTCTCGCGCGGCAAGCGCACGCCCGACGAACAGCCCGAGTCCGCGGCGCCGTCCGACACGGACGCAGCAGGCACGGATGCCGCAGCCGACGCCGGCACGCCCGCCGACGACGCGGTCCCCCACGTCGGCATCTCGGTCTCGACCTACGGGCGCCCCGCCTCCACGACGGCGCAGCCGCCCCAGCCGACGTCACAGGGGCCGCGGGCGACCCAGCCCCAGTCCCCCGGCGCGCCGGAGCCGCAGGTCCCCGACAACGTCCTCCTGCGCGACGCGCTCGCGAAGCTGCCCGCGGACGCGACCGGCCGCGACGTCATGGCGGTCGCACGGCAGCTGCTGCAGGGGCACCTCTTCCTTCGCGTCAAGGGCGACGCGCGCGCCCTCCTCGCCGCGGGCGAGAACCTCCCCCTCGCGATGATGACGTCGGGCGACAAGCAGTTCGCGGTCGCGTACAGCGGACTGGGCGCGCTGCGCGCGAGCGTGCTCGCCGACGGCGACACCGGAACGTCCGCGATGGTGCAGCCCGTGGCATCCGTGTTCCGGTACATCCTCGGCGGGGCGTACTCGGGCCTCGTCCTCGATCCGGCGTCGGGTCAGAGCCGCGCGGTGATCCCCCGCGAGCTGCTCGAGCGCATCGTCGAGGAGGCAGGCGGCACCGAGTTCCCGATCAAGCGCCTCGTCTCGGGCGAGCGCACGCCCGACACGGCGGCCGAGATCGGCCGCGCGCTCGTCGACGCGAAGCTGTGGGTATCGGTCGGCCAGACCGAGCAGGGTCCCGGCATCTCCGAGGCGCGCACGAGCGACGGCAAGCGCCTGCTCGAGATCTTCTCGCACCCGCTCGAGGTGATCGCGCTCGACCGCGGCACGCAGCCGGTGCCGATGACGCCCGCGCAGCTCGCGGCCGTGCTCATCACCGAGACAGGACTCGACGGCGTGCTCATCGACCCCGCGGGGCCGTGGATAAGCCTCACCCGCGACGAGCTCGCGCCCGTGCTGGCGCTCGCACCCGAGGGTTGAGCTCCCGCCGATCTGCGGCGGGATTCACGGATGCCTCGCCGCGAGGCATCCGGTCACCCACTTCCTCAGCACGGCGTACGCCTCGGCCCGCGGTCCCGGTCGCGACAGGAACACGTCGTGCAGCGCGCCGTCGATGCGCGCGATCGTGACGAGCTTGCCAAGCTTGGTCGCCGACTTCGCGATGTCGTCGACCGCGAGCACCGAGTCGCTCGAGGTCATGTCCTCGCTCCACGAGAGCGGCGGCGTCGACCGCGCCGACAGCAGCACGAGCGTGGGCGCGCCGACGTCGACACCCGCCGCGATGCGCCGGTGCCCTTCGAGCACGGCGGCGAGCCACCCGGGGTGTGTCGGGAACCCGCGCGGAGGCCGCCACTCCGTCCGATACGCGTGGGCGGGAAGGGCGCCGACCTCCTTCTGCGCGCGCGTGTAGAAGCCCATGTCGACAGCCGGATGATTCGCGCGCGGGTCGATCCGCGCGTGGATGTCGACGAGCGGGGCGATCGCCTGCCGCGCGACCGAGCCGAGCTGCAGCTCGAGCCACGGCGCGTTGAGCACGACGGCGGCGGCGCGACCCGCGTGGCGGGCCGCCCACAGCGACAGCGTCAGCCCACCCGTCGAGTGCCCGAGCAGCACGAGGCGCCGCGAACCCGACGCCCCTTCTCCGTGCCCCATCGCCTCGAGGGCGGCCTCGATGTCGGCGTCGTACTCGGGCAGCCTTGTGACGTAACCCGGCGTCTGACCCGGCCGCATGCTTCGCCCGTACTTGCGCAGATCGAGCGCGTAGAAGCGCGCGCCGAGGCGGTTCCAGAACTCCGCGAGCTCGGTCTGGAAGAAGTAGTCCGACCATCCGTGCACCGCGAGCACGTCGACGTCGCGCAGCGGGCTGAACAGCGACTGGAAGGGGTTGCGGATGCTCCGCACGAGCGTCGCGACGACAGGACCTTCGTCGTCCTCGCCGAGCGGCAGCGTGAGCTGCTCGAACGGGTTCCCCAAGATGTCGGGGATCCACTCCTCCGCCATGGCGTCAGCCTATTGCGCGCACCCGCGCGCGACGCCGAACGCGCCCGCGACTACTCGCCGCGAGAGATCTTCACCATCTCGTCGCGGGGCACGACCTTGATGCGCGCGCGCTCGTGCGGCTCGCCGAGGCCGATCTCGTGCGCGTCGAGCCGGTGCCAGCCCTCGAGATCGGTCCACGCGACGCCCCGCTCGGCGAGCAGGCGCGGGATCGCCTCTTCGGACGGGTCGACCGGCTGCCACCACGACCCCTGGTCGTTGATGAGGTGGCGGATCGTCTCCATCGCGTCGGACTTCGTGTGGCCGATGAGGCCCACCGGACCGCGCTTGATCCAGCCGGTGGCGTAGACGCCGGGGACGCGCTCATTGGAGTCCTTGCGCAGCACCTGACCCTCGTGGTTCGGGATGACGCCGTGACGCTTGTCGAACGGGACGCCGGGAAGCGGCGAGCCGAAGTAGCCGACCGCGCGATAGAGCGCCTGCACCTTGACCTCGCGCAGCTCGCCCGTGCCGACCACGCCGCCCTCGCCATCGGGACGGGTGCGCTCGTACACGAACGCGCACACGCGGCCCTCGTCGTCGGTCTTCACCTCGACCGGCTTCGCGTAGAAGTGCAGGTGCAGGCGGCGAGACGCCGTTCCGCCGGCGTTGTTGACCGACGGCCGCTGGCGCCACGACTGCAGCACGCGGTCGATCACCATGACCTGCTTGTTGCTCGCGATCGCGGCCTTCGAGGCCTCGTCGTAGTCGAAGTCCTCGTCGTACACGACCATGTCGACGTCGCGCAGCTCGCCCAGCTCACGCAGCTCGAGCGGCGTGAACTTCACCTGGGCGGGACCGCGGCGGCCGAACACGTGCACGTCGGTGACCTTCGAGGCCTTGAGCCCCGCGTAGACGTTGTCGGGGATCTCGGTGGGCAGCAGGTCGTCGGCGTGCTTGGCGAGCATGCGCGCGACGTCGAGCGCCACGTTGCCGTTGCCGATCACCGCGACCGACTCGGCGTCGAGCGACCACTCGCGCGGCACGTCGGGGTGGCCGTCGTACCAGCTCACGAAGTCGGCCGCGCCGAACGAGTTCTTCGCGTCGATCCCGGGGATGTTGAGCGACGCGTCGTGCACGGCACCCGTCGCGAAGATGACGGCGTTGTAGTGGCGCTTGAGGTCGTCGAGGGTGATGTCCTCGCCGAAGCGCACATTGCCGAAGATGCGGATGTCGCCGCGATCGAGCACCTCACGCAGCGCCGTGATGATGCCCTTGATGCGCGGGTGGTCGGGAGCCACGCCGTAGCGCACGAGCCCGTAAGGTGCGGGCAGCTGCTCGAAGAGGTCGATCGAGACGTCGAACTTGCGCTCGGCCTTCAGGAGGATGTCGGCGGCGTAGATTCCGGCGGGGCCGGCACCGACGATGGCCAGCCTGAGCTTGGTCATGGGGGTCCTTTCGAAGGGGCGCGGTCCTCGTGGGACCGGAGAGGGAGAGCGCGAATGCCGCGACTAGCTGGAGCGGTCGGCGACGGCCTGCGCGAACCGCGTGAGCGCTTCGCGCACGGGCCCGTCGGGCACGGGCGCCAGCGCCTGGATCGCGTCACGCGACCACGAGTTCGCCAGGTCGAGCGTAGCGGCGGTTGCTGAGTGATCTCGCAGGAGAGCCAGGTCGGCGTCGAGCAAGGCGGGGTCGGCGCCCTCGGCGATCGCCGCGACACCCTCGTCGATGCGGCTGCGCAGCGCACGCGACTCGTCGTCGTCGGCGCGGCCGAGCAGGAGGTACGGCATCGTGGGCACGCCCGCGCGCAGGTCGGTGCCGGGCACCTTGCCCGTTTCGCCGGGGTCGGGCGAGAGGTCGATCACGTCGTCGAGCAGCTGGAACGCGACGCCCGCCTTCTCGCCGAACACCGACAGAGGCTTCTGGAGCTCGGTGGGCGCGTTCGAGAAGATGACGCCCGATTCGGCGGCCGCCGCGATGAGCGAGCCGGTCTTGTCGGCGAGCACCTGCAGGTAGAACTCGACGGGGTCGTCGTCGGGCTGCGCGCCGACCGTCTCGTGCATCTGCCCCAGCACGAGTCGCTCGAACGTGTCGGCCTGGAGCCGGATGGCGCGCTCGCCGTTGCGGGCCATGAGCTGGCTCGCGCGCGAGAAGAGCAGGTCGCCGGTGAGGATCGCCACGTTGTTGCCCCACACCGCGTGCGCGCTCGGCACACCGCGGCGGCGGTCGGCGGCGTCCATGACGTCGTCGTGGTACAGCGATCCGAGGTGGGTCAGCTCGAGGGCCGTCGCCGCCTGGACGACCTCGTCGGTCGTGCCCTCGCCGAGCTGCGCGGTCAGCAGCGCCAGGATCGGGCGAATGCGCTTTCCGCCTGCGTCGTACAGGTAGCGGCTGGTCGCGTCGGCGAGCGCGTCCGAAACGCGCAGCTCCGTGCGCAGGCACTCGTCGACGCGCTCGAGCCCGGCGTCGACGGTCGCCATCAGCCGGCGGGACCTCGGGCCGGCGAAGATGCGGTCGGTGAGGCCCAGCTTGCTCGCGACACGCGAGCCCGGCGCTGAGGGGGTCACCGTTCCAGCCTAACGATCGCCGCGGGGCTTGACGCCGCGGTGCAGGGCGACGATGCCCAGTGAGAGGTTGCGGTACGCGACATCCGTCCAGCCCGCCTCGCGGATCCACGCAGCCAGCCGGCGTTGGTCGGGCCAGTCCTTGATCGATTCGTTCAGGTAGTCGTACGCGTCGGCGTTCGAGCTCACCGCCTTCGCGACCACGGGGAGCACGCGGTCGTTGTAGAAGCGGTAGAGCCCACGGAACGCCTTCGACGGCGGGTGCGAGAACTCGCAGATCACGAGCCTTCCGCCGGGCTTGGTCACGCGGAGCAGCTCTCGCAACGCCTTCTTCGGATCGTTCACGTTGCGCAGGCCGAACGACATCGTCACCGCGTCGAACTCGTCGTCGCCGAAGGGAAGGGCCGTGGCATCCGCTTCGACGAACGAGAGATTGCGGATGCCGCCACCCGGCGCATCCGGACCGTGCCGGCGCCGCCCCTCTGCGATCATGCCGGGCGAGAAGTCCGCCGCGACCACGTCGGCGCCGCTTCGGGCGAGCGACACGCTCGACGCCCCCGTGCCCGCCGCGAGATCGAGGATGCGCTCCCCGCGCTCGGGGGCGACGGCACGCGTCGTCGCGACGCGCCACATGCGGTCGTTGCCGAGGCTCAGCACGGTGTTGGTGCGGTCGTAGCCGCGCGCGACCTGGTCGAACATGCCGCTCACACGCGCCGGGTCTTTGTGCAGGTCGGCGCGGTTCGGCTGGTGCTCGGGTGTGTTCGCGGTCACCCGTCGAGTCTAGGCGGGCACGGCGGCCGCGAGTCTGTCGAGCCAACGCCGCGCGGTGGAGCGGTCGAACGGAGCGCCACCCTCACGCACGCGCTCCTCGAGGTCGACGGCGAGCGACTCGAGGTGCTCGACGACATCGAGCGGGTACCCGTATTCGACGCGGTGCTCGTCCCACTCGTCGCGGTCGTCGATGAACAGGCCGCGCTCGTCGGTGGCCCATACGACGTCGAGGTCCATGTCGATGCCGGTCGGCTCCGGACCCTCCCAGTGCACGTCCCACGCGAGGTCGATGTAGATGCGGTAGGTCGCGGGAGCGGCGTTGTGCGTGAGGGCGTAGTCGCCGCTCGCGGGAATGAGGGTCACATTCGGGCTGATGGCGGTCACGTCGCGGCCGGGGCGGTGGCTGCGCCATCCGGCGGGCTGCCCGAACCATTCGCCCCACTCGTCGCTGCCGAGATACACGCACTCGTGCACCCAGTGGGTCCCGCCGTTCCACTTGCGCCAGCGGAAGATCACGCGCGTGCCGGGTGCCGGCCGCTTCGCGGGGGTGGTCTGCGTGCTCACCGGGTCAGTCTAGGACCGGCGCCGAACGCGGGCCGTGGTCGACTACCGGTCGCGAAACGAGGAGATCCGCCGAGATGAGGGCGGATGCCGCGCACCAGACCTCACTCCGCGATATCCCCTCGCTTCGAGACCGAGACCCGGTCGCGTGCGACCCCGCCTCGGACAGTGGTGACCCGCTCGCCGACGTAGGCTGGAGGCGTGATCGACCCGCAGCGCCCACCGCGACTGGTGGTCGAGACCCGGGAGATCGATCCCGTCGAGGATCTGATCGCATACGCCGACCCGGCGGAGCCGCTCGCGTGGCTGCGCCGATCCGACGGGATCGTGGGATTCGGCGGCCTGGTCACGTGGCTCGAGCGCGGCGGCGACACCGCGCCCGCCGGGTTCGATCCCGACCGCGTGCCGCCGCCCGCGGAGACGTGGCGACTCCTCGCCTCCGAGGCCGAGATCGACGATCCGGTGGGGCTTGCCGGCACCGGCCTCGTCGCGTTCGGCGCGCTCGTGTTCGATCGCCGCTCGCACTCGTCGAGCCGGCTCGTCGTGCCGCGGGCGATCATCGGACGGCATCGCGGGCGCTCGTGGATCACGCGCATCCGGTGGGAGGGTGACGACCGCCCTGAGCCCGCGATCGAGCCCATCCCCTACGGTGCGTACTGGTCGGGCACGCTCGGCCCGGGCGCCCTCGACCCCGCGGGATATCAGGACGCCGTGCGCGCCGCCCTCGACGCGATCGCCGCCGGAGAGGTCGGCAAGGTGGTGCTCGCGCGCGATCTCGTCGGGACCATCCCGGCCGGCTCCGACCTCCGCCGCCTCGTGCGCGCCCTCGCGAACGACTACCCCGACACGTGGACGTACGCCGTCGACGGCCTCATCGGCGCGAGCCCGGAGACCCTCGTGACGGTGTCCGGCGGCGCCGTGACCGCTCGTGTGCTGGCCGGCACGATCCCGCGCGGAACGGATGCCGACGACGACGCCCACGCATCGGACGAGCTCGCGCACAGCGCCAAGAACATCGACGAGCACCGCTACGCCGTGCAGAGCGTGCTCGAGGCACTGCGTCCGCACACGAGCGCCCTGCGCGCCGACGACGAGCCCTTCACCCTCGAGCTCCCGAACCTGTGGCACCTCGCGACCGACGTCGCGGGCGAGCTGCACGACCACGCCTCGGCCCTCGACCTCGTCGACGCGCTGCACCCCACGGCGGCTGTCGCGGGAACACCGACGGATGCCGCGGTCGAGCTCATCCGTCGCCTCGAGCCTTTCGACCGCGGTCGCTACGCCGGCCCCGTGGGATGGGTCGACGCGGCGGGCGACGGCGAGTGGGCGATCGCGCTGCGCTGCGCGCAGATCGGGTCGGGACCCGTGCAGCGGCATGCGGAGTACAGCGACACGATCCCCGTCGTCGCGCACGCGGGCGCCGGCATCGTCGCGGGCAGCGACCCCGAGGCGGAGCTCATTGAGACGCGCGTGAAGTTCCGCCCGATCGTCGACGCGCTCGCCTGAACAGCAGAGGGTGCCGACCCGCCGACTGCGGATCGGCACCCCTCCTGCGTGTCAGATCGACCGCTGGTACGCGCGGATGGAGCGCACCGCCCACGTGAACGCGAGCGCGGCGAGCGCGACGAGGCCGGCGAGCTGAAGCCATGCGGCATCCGGATATTCGCCCGAGAGCCCGCCGCGGCCGAGCTCAACGGCCCACGTCATCGGGTTCCAGCGCGCGACGGCCGCGACCCAGTCCGGCAGGAGCGCGGACGGCATCATGGTCGTCGACAGGAACGTCGCAGGCAGGACGATCAGCTGCGACAGGCTGATGAGCGCGATCTGGTTGCGCGAGATGAGCGCGATCGCGGTCGACGCGCAGCAGAAGATCGTCGCGAGCAGCGTCGCGACGCCCAGGGCCACGAGCAGTCCGCCCACGCCGCCGGGGTAGCGCGCACCGCCGAGCCAGCCGATGCCGAGCACGACGAGCGACTGCACGACGTTCACGATGAGCTGCTGCGTGAGCTGTCCCGTGATGATCGCCGAGCGGCGGATCGGAGAGCTCAGGTACTGATCCATGACACCGGAGTTGATGTCGTCGATGTAGCCCGTTCCCGCCCATGCGCCGGAGTACAGCACCGTCATCATGAGGATCCCGGGCACGAGGTACGCGATGTACCCCCCGGTCCCCGAGCCCGCCGAAGGGGCGAACTGCGGAAGCTCGCCCAGCGAGCGGAACACCTGCCCGAACAGCAGGATCCAGATGATGGGCTGCACGAGGGACATCACGGGCCCCCATACCTGCCGAACGGTCACGATGAGCCAGCGCCGCAGCACCTGCCCGGTCTGGGTGAACCAGCCCGCGCGCGCGGGCCCGGCGGCGGTCGCGGGAATCGCGATCGTGGTCATGCCGCTTCTCCTTCCGTGGCGGCCGGCGCACCGCCGGTCCCTGAGCCTGTCCCACCGGTCCCCGCGCCTGTCCCACCGGTCCCTGAGCCTGTCGAAGGGTCGAACGTGTGCCCGACGAAGTGCAGATACACGTCGTCGAGTGACGGGTGCGACGCGGCGACCTGGCCGAACCGGATGCCGGCGGCATCGAGCGCGGCGATGACCGCGCCCACCGCGGCGGACGCGTCGTCGGTGCGGGCGGCGAGGACGCCGTCGACACCGGATGCCTCGACCACGACGTCCCGCAGGCCGCCGACCCGCGCGAGCGCCGCACGCACGGCGGCCGGGTCGGGCTCGATGAGCGACACGCGCACGGAGTCGCCGTGGAGCGCCGCCTTGAGGTCGGCGGGCGACCCCTGAACGACCGCGCGGCCGCGGTTCACGATGAGCAGCTCATCGGCGAGGCGGTCGGCCTCCTCCATGTAGTGCGTCGTGAGGACGACCGTGAGCGAGTCCTGGGCAGCCAGGCGCCTGATCTCGGCCCACATCGCGGCGCGGGCCTCGGGGTCGAGTCCGGTCGTGGGCTCGTCGAGGAACAGCACGCGCGGATGGTGCACGAGTGCCGCGGCGACGTCGAGCCGACGGCGCATGCCGCCGGAGAACGTCGACACGGGCCGCGCGGCCGCGTCGGCGAGACCGAAGTCGTCGAGCAGCCGCTTCGCGCGCGCCCGTGCGTCGGAGGGCGAGGCGCCGCGCATCCGTCCCGCGATCTCGAGGTTCTCGAGCGCGGTGAGGATCGGGTCTGTGCTCGACCCCTGCGACACGTAGCCGATCGCGGCCCGGACCGCGTCGGCCTCGCGGGCGACGTCGTGGCCGGCGACGCGCGCCGTGCCGCTCGTCGGTCGTGACAGCGTCGTGAGGATCTTCGTGGTCGTCGACTTGCCGGCGCCGTTCGGGCCGAGGAGGCCGAACACGCGACCTTCCGGGACCGTGAAGCTCAGGCCGTCGAGGGCGCGCACTCCGGGCTTGCGGCCACGGCCGCGGTACACCTTCACGAGGTTCTCGGCGACGATCGCCGGAGTGGTGTTTTCAGGCATGGCGAAGCATCCCTTCCTTCGGTTGAGGTTCCTGGAGGTACTCGGACGTTGAGCGAGGAGCGGAGTGACGAGACGAAACGCCCACGAGAGTCCGCTTCGTCTCGCTGCGCTCGCTCAGCGTCCGGGGTGGTGCTCCCTCGCTCAGCGTCCGGGGTGAATCAGCGTTTCTCGGACGCGAACAGCATCCGCGCGAGCACGAGCATCATGAGCGCGAAGCCTCCGATGAACGCGAGAGGCGTCCACCACCAGCCGACCGTGAAGATGAGCGCCACGATGACGCCGAAGGTCACGATCCAGATGACGGCGGTGTAGATGCCGAACCGCGCCGCGGTCTCGGGCTCGCGCTCGAACCGGTTGGGCGGCTCGGCCGCGACCATCTGGCGCGTCCACGCCTTGTGACGGTTGGTCTGGCTGGCCAGGAGGAACGCGAACAGGATGATCGACGCGATGATCCCGAGTGCGGCGAACACGATCCCCCACAAGGGCATCGAGCCGAGGGCGACGAGACCCGCGAACCCGAGCCCGAACGCCCCGAGCAGCGTGGCGAGGAAGTAGCCCGCCGCGCGGTTCTGCGGCATCGGGTGGTTCATCGTGGTCTCCTGCGACAGCGAGTCGCCGACGAGGAGCGCGAGTCCGGTCGAGGCGAACCCGAAGAGGCCGATCTGCGCGCCGAGCGGGATCGGCAGCACCCCGGTCGCACCGAGGATCCCGAGCGTGATGCCGACGACGGCGGCGATCGACCACACGACGGCACGCACGACGAAGCCGGGCTTCGGCTTCACGCGGTGGCGGCGCATGAGCTCGTCCCAGCCGCGGCGTGGGGCCGCGGCATCCGTCTCGGTCGCCGTGGCCGACTCGCCCACCAGTTCGCGAACATCGCCGAGCTCGGCGACCGCCCGCCGCGCCGCCTCTTCGGGTGAGACGCCTGACTCCTCCAGCTCAGCGGCGCGTGCGATCAGGTTCGCGCGCACCTCTTCCTTCAGGTCCTGCGTGTCGGGGGTCAGCTCGACGCCCGCGAAGGCCTCGTCGAGAAGTCGGTGGATGTGGAGGTTCTCAGTCATCAGCGGTGTCTTTCACGTCGAGGAGGGAGTCGATCACGCGGCGGGTGGCGACCCACGCTGCGACGTTGTCGCCGTAGACCGCCCGGCCCGCGTCGGTGATGCGGTAGTACTTGCGGCGGCCGCCCTGGGTCTCATCGCCCCAGTAGGACTCCACCAGGCCGTCCTTCTCGAGCCGGCGGTAGGTCGCGTAGAGAGTGGCTTCTTTGATCTCGTGCTCGCCGCCCGTCGCATCGCGGATGGTCTTGTAGATCTCGAAGCCGTACCGGTCGCCGCGACGCAGCACACCGAGCACGATCGTGTCGGTGTGGCCGCGCAGCAGGTCGGCCGAGAAGGCGTCGTCCTGTGTCATGGCAAGTACTGTATCACATCAAGTACTTGTCCACGCAAGTACTTTCCGATTCGCGATTGGCGCGAACCGGCCTACACTGCCGCCATGTCGTTCGACGCGGTGGCGGCAGAGGCTTACGACGGATTCATGGGCCGGTACTCGCGCCCGCTCGCCGAGGTGTTGGTCGAGTTCGCGCAGCTCTCCGAGACGGGCCGCGCCCTCGATGTCGGGTGCGGCACGGGCGCCCTCACGGAGGTGCTGGTCCGCCGGTTCGGACAGACCGAGGTCGCGGCGGTCGATCCGTCGCCGCAGTTCGTCGAGGCGACCGCGGCCCGATTCCACTGGGCCGACGTGCGGCACGGCACGGCTGAGGCACTCCCCTTCGACGACGACCTGTTCGACGCGACGCTCGCGGAGCTCGTCTTCCACTTCATGACCGATGCCGCAGCCGGCGCCCGCGAGATGGTGCGCGTCACGCGTCCCGGCGGCGTCGTCGCGGCGTGCGTGTGGGATCTCGAGAACGCGCGCGGCCCGTACTCGCCGTTCCTGCGCGCGGTCGAGGAGGTGACCGACAGGCGGCCGCCGGCCCCACGGCCCGGCACGAGCCGGGGAGATCTGGTCGACCTGTTCGCGGATGCGGGATGCCTGGACGTCGCGGAGAGCGAACTGATGGTCGAGGTCGAGCACCCCGATTTCGACGAGTGGTGGCAGCCGCACACGCTCGGGATCGGGTCGACGGCGGGGCAGCTCGCGGGATTCGACGACGACACCGTCGCAGCCGTACGCGAGCGTGCGCGTGAGCTGATCGGCGAAGGTCCGCTCCGCCTCTCGGCCACCGCATGGGCCGCGCGCGGGATCGTGCCTTAGGCCGTTCCGGGGCGGCGCTACGTCGCCGCCAGGCGCTTCTTCTCCTCGGCGATGTCGAACGTCGCGGCGGGCCATTGCGGGTCGATGTCTTCGAGCGCCTCCAGCAGCAGCGCCTGCACCGCGAGCCGCGCGTACCACTTGCGGTTCGCCGGGACCACGTGCCACGGGGCGTATTCGGTCGACGTGCGCTCCAACACCGTCTGGTACGCGCTCATGTAATGCGGCCACAGCGCGCGCTCGTCGACGTCGCCCGGGTTGTACTTCCAGTGCTTGTCGGCGCGGTCGAGCCGCTCCATGAGGCGCTCGCGCTGCTCTTCGTACGAGATGTGCAGCATGACCTTGATGATGCGGGTCCCGGCATCCGTCAATCGCTTCTCGAAGTCGTTGATCGCGCCGTACCGCCGCTCGATCTCCTCGGGCGGTGCGAGCTCGCGCACGCGCCCGATGAGCACATCCTCGTAGTGCGAGCGGTCGAAGACGCCGATGAAGCCGGGCTCGGGCACCCGTTTCTCGACACGCCACAGGAAGTCGTGCGCGAGCTCCTCGGGCGTCGGCTTCTTGAACGACGTGAGCGCGATGCCCTGCGGGTCGACCGAGCCGACGACGTGCCGGATGATGCCGCCCTTGCCCGCAGAGTCCATCGCCTGCAGCACGAGCAGCACCGAGGCATCCGTCGCGTCGACGCGGCTCTGCGCGTACAGGCGCTCCTGCAGCTCGCTCAGCTCTTCGGCGCCGGCGGCGAGGTCTTCGGCGGACTGCTCCTTGTCGCCGGAGTACCCGGGCGTGGCATCCGGATCGACGCCCGTGAGCACGAATCCCTCGCCGACCCGCAGGATCTCGCGGGCGTCGGCGTCCCAATAGCGCTGGCTCGTCGCTGTCATGGGTTCATACTGGCGTACGTCAGCGCTCGAGCGGCACCTCGATGAGCTGCCGTCCTCCCGCAGGCGCCGTGAGCACCTGATCCAGCGCCGACCGGGTCGTCACGCGGTGGTACTCCCAGCCGTACGCGAGCGCCAGATGCTCGAGGCGCACGCCGTGCGGCGTGTACAGCACGCGGTCCATCGCCTCGTCGCCCGCGACCGCCGCCACCTCGAGCCCGTCGAAGATCGTGCCGCCTCCGTCGTTGCCGACGATGACCTGGATGCGCGGCTCGTCCTCGTGCGGCGGCAGCAGCAGCGCGCCGACGTCGTGCAGCACGGCGAGGTCGCCGAGCAGCACGCGCGTGACACCCGGGCGCCCGCCCGCCTGACTCGCGAGCGCGATGCCGATGGCGGTCGCGACCGTACCGTCGATCCCCGCGAGTCCGCGGTTGGAGTGCACGGGCACGCGCTTGCCGCCGAGCACCGCATCCGCCACGCGCACGAGCCGCGACGACCCGAACACGAGCCGGTCGTGCGGCCACGTCGCACGCCACACCGCGTCGACGAGCGCGGGCCTGTCGATCGGAGCCCGCAGCACCTCGAGCTCCGACGAGATCGCCCCGAGCCGCTCGCTCGGCACGGTCGACGCGAGGCCGGCGGCATCCGGAGCAGGAGGAGACAGATCGACGGATGCTGCGCGCGACGCGCGCATCCACGCGCCCAGCCACTCGCGATCCGTCTCTCCGGTCGCGACCGCGACCTCGTCGATCGCGACGGTCGCGCCGTTGAGGTTGAGGGGCTCCCCCGGTCCGCGCACGGCGAGTACCTCGACATCGTCGCGCGCCAGGAGCGCGGCCGTCTCGCGCGCGAGGGTCGGATGCCCGAACACGACGACGCGCTCGACGCGACCGCCGAGCTCGGGGTCGGCCACGAGCGCGCGGTAGCCGTGCACGAGATTCCGCCCGAACCGCGCGCCGCTCACGATCTCGGCCACGAGGGGCCACCCGCCCGCGTGCGCGAGGGCCTCGGCATCCGGTCCGGCGTCGGCGCCGGCCAGCACGATCGTGCGACGTCCACGCTCGAGGACGAACGGGCCGTCGGGGTCGGGCGGGACGTCGGCTTCGCCGATGCCCCCGCCGCCCTGGTACAGCGCACCGGACGGCTCGTCGGCGAGGTCGGGGGCGACCGGCGCCGCGTCGAAGTCGACGTGCTCCTCGGTCGCGAGCTCGGCCGAGTGGACCGCGAGCCACGACGGAAGATCGCCGCCGAGCGGTTCCCGATACGGGAGGTTGAGGTGCACCGGCCCCGGCGAGCGCGTGCCGACGCCGAGCGCCGCATCGACCGCCTCGGCGGCGACCGCGCGCAGCATGGCGCTCTGCTCGGACGCTCCATCGGGATCGACGACGTCGGGCACGGGGAGGTCGGCCTCGTAACGCACGTTCGGCGAGTACATGCCGGGTTGCCGCGTGGTCTGGTTGGCGCCCACTCCGCGCAGTTCGGGCGGGCGGTCCGCCGTCAGCAGCAGGAGCGGCACGCCCGCGTGGTGCGCCTCGAGTGCGGCGGGGAGCAGATTCGCGGCGGCGGTGCCCGACGTGCAGACGACGGCCGCCGGCATCCGCGTCTCACGCCCGATCCCGAGCGCGGTGAACCCCGCGACCCGCTCGTCGATGCGCACATGCAGGCGGATCGCACCGCGGCGCTCGAGCTCCGCTGCGACGAGCGCGAGCGCCTGCGATCGAGAGCCGGGGCTCACCACGATATGGCGGATGCCCCGTTCGACGAGTGCTCCGACGAGGGCGGCTGCGGCATCCGTCGCCGGGGATTCGACCCCGCGTGTCGTCGCCGCGAGCGGATCGTCGCCGGGAGCGCCGGGCTCACCGACGGCTTCGGGGTCGTCGCTCACGTCAGGAGATCGCGCCGCGGTGGCCGCGCGGGTCGTCCTCGCCGTCGCCTGGGCGATCCGTCGGCCGCTCGACGGCGGGCTCGGTGCCGCGCGTCGGCGGGCTCGCGGCGGGCGGCTCTGCCGGCGGGGTGACCGGGGTGATCGGGGTGCTCCAGCGCGGGTCGTCGGCCTCGGCGTCGAGCTGCGCGAGCTCCTCTTCGAGGCGTCGGATGCGCTCGTCCTGGTCGGAGATCGAGCCGATGCGGCCCAGGAACTCCGGGTCGTCGTCGGGAGCGCGGGGCGCGACCATCTGCGACGCTCGCGCACGCCCGATCACGAACCACAGGATGCCGCCCAGCACAGGGAAGATCACGACGATGAGGATCCACACGGGCTTGCTCACACCGCGGTGCTTGGTCGGCGGCTGGATGGCGCAGTCGACGATGCTGTACACCCAGAACACGGCGGCCAGCAAAGCCCCGATCAGCAGCACCCTCGTCACGTCTTCCATCCTAGGCGCGCGGGGCCGGAAGTGGCCGGTCGTGATGGAACCGTCGTGAACCCCTCAGGCTCCGCCCAGCCTCCCGGCGACGGGTGGCCGGGGGCCGGCGAACTACGATGGAGGCATGCGAACGCGCTCCGTCCTCGTCTACACGGTGCTGCGCCTGCTCGCGTTCTTCGTGCCGTTCGGGATCTTCATGCTCATCCCGATCATGCGCGAGTACTACTGGCTGTCGGCGATCTTCGCCGCGCTCATCGGTCTGAGCCTCTCGATGATCTTCCTCCGCCGTCCCCTCGACGAGGTGACCACGGGTCTCGCCGAGCGCCGCGCGCGGTCGAAGGACGAGCGCTCCGACGAAGAGGTCGAAGACGGCGCGCTGCCCGGCCCCGACGCCGGATCGACGACGGATGCCGCGCAGGACCGTCCTCAGTCCTGACGACGCGCTATCCGACGAACGCCCACAGCAGGAACCCGCCGTACGCGAGCGACGTGAGCGACGTGAGTCCGAGCGCCACGACGAGCTCCCGCGGCTGACGGTAGGTCCACACGATGAGGATCGCGGGCAGGGCCGCGAGCAGCGCGAGCATCGACAGCCACGCGATGACGTAGAACACCGCGAGCCAGGCGGCGATGAGGAACGGCACGAGCACGAAGATCGTGAACAGCACCTGCGTCGCGCGGCGACCGATGAGCACGGTGAGGGTGCGCTTGCCGGCGGCGCGGTCCTGCTCGATGTCGCGGAGGTTGTTCGCGAGCAGCACGGCACACGCGAGGAGGCCCGCGGCGACGCCGCCGAACCATGCCTCCTGCGGAATGGACTGCACCTGCACCCAGGTCGTGCCGACGGTCGCGACGAGCCCGAAGAACACGAACACGAAGAGCTCGCCCAAGCCGTAGTAACCGTACGGACGCTTGCCGCCCGTGTAGAACCACGCAGCGAGGATCGCTGCGACGCCCACGGCGATGAGCCACCACTGCTGCGTGCGGATCGTGATCGCGAGGCCCGCGAGTGCGGCGATCCCGAAGAAGACGAGCGCGGCGGTGAGCACCGTGCGCGGCTTCGCCTTGCGGCTGGCGGTGAGGCGGGCCGGACCGACGCGGTGGTCGTCGGTGCCGCGGACGCCGTCGCTGTAGTCGTTCGCGTAGTTGACGCCGATCTGCAGGCTGACCGAGACCGCGAGACACGCGAGTGCGAGCACCCAGTGGAAGGCGCGATCGACGAGGAGCGCGGCGCCCGTGCCGATCAGGATCGGCGTCACGGCGAGCGGGAGCGTGCGCAGCCGCGCGGCACCCACCCAGTCGCGGAAGGAGGCAGGTTCGACGCGTCGCGGATCGCGCGGCGCGTGCGCCTTCTGAGGATTCCCGCGGGGCGGCTGCTTCTTCGGGCCGGGGCGCTTGCGGTGCTTGCTCTTGGTACCTGCCACGAATCCACATCCTAGTGAGCGCACGACCTGGCACTTGTCCCACGCCCGCCGGAGAATGGCCCCATGCTCGAAATCGGAACGACCGTGCTCACCGTCGAGGACATCGCCCGCGCGGGCGCCTTCTGGCGCGCGGCCCTCGGATACGTCAACCGCCGCGAGCCGAGCGACGACTGGGTCATCCTCGACCCGCCCGAGGGCCGCCACGGCCGGGCGTCGATCGCGCTGTCGAAGACCGGCTACCCGCAGCACTATCCGCCGCGCCTGCACCTCGACCTGTACGCATCCGACCAGCAGGCCGAACTCGAGCGACTGCGCTCGCTCGGCGCGCGCGACGTCGACTGGGACGGATACCCTCCCGGCGCCGACTACGTCGTGATGGAGGACACCGAGGGCAACCGGTTCTGCGTCGTCGAGGCGCCGGAGTGGTTCTCGGGCGAGGAGTGATGCGCGACGGCGTCAGCCGGCCGCGGTCACATCGAGCTGCACACGTGCTCCGGGTGTCGGCAGGTTGTCGACCTGCACGACCGTGAACGCCGGGCGCCACTGCGTTCCGAACCGCTCCGCCAGCACGTCGCGCACAACCCCGAGCTCGCTGATGTCGGTGACGTAGACGAGCGTCTTCGCGACGTTCTCCCACGACAGCCCCCGAGCCGCGAGCACCGCCCGGAGCCGGTCGGCCGCAAGCTCGGCTTGCGCGCGCACATCCAGTGGCGGCGGGGAACCGGCGGATGCCTCGGGGCGGATGCCCGAAAGGAACACGAGCCCCGCAGGACCCCCGACGACGACGGCGGGCGCGTGCCCCGCGATGGTCGACTGCTCGATCACGACTCCTCCTCCATAGGCCGCACGGCCACCACTTCGAGCTCCAGGCGAGCACCCGGCGCGCTGAGCGCGTTGATGCCCACGACCACCGTGGACGGCGCCGCACCGTGCTGCGCGAGGTGCGCGGTGACCGCCTCCTGGACGATGTCGTGATCGCGCAGGTCCGTGAGGAACTGCGCGACTTTCACGACATCGCGCCAGCCGAGCCCGTTGAACTCGAGAACCTCGTCGAACGTCGCGAGCACGCGGCGGGTCTGTTCGCGGATGTCGTCCGGCAGCACGCACTCCTCGTCGACGTGCGGGTGGTGGTGGTACAGCGGGATCGCCGTCGCACCCGACATCCAGAAGAACGTCTCGTCGCCGCCCGTCGCGACGGCGGCGGGGAAGGGCGCGGCATCCGTCTCGGGCACTCTCACCTGCGTGGGTGTCATGTCTTCACTCCTTCCTTCACGCGGTGGTGCGCACCGCGATGACATCCAGCTCGAACCGCGCGCCCGGACGACCGAGCGCGTTCACCCCGATGAGGGTGTTCGCCGGCTTCCAGCCCGAGTCGCCCGTGAACTCCGCCATCGTGATGTGCACGTCGACGGTGTCGCGCATGTCGGTGAGGAACTCGTAGACATGGACGACGTCGTCCCAGGTCAGGCCGTGAGCCGCGAGCGCCTCGGTGTGCCGCCCCATGACGAACCTCACCTGCTCGCGGATCTCGTCCGGCAGTTCTGTCTCGTCGTCGGGCTGGATCGCCCCCGACAGGAAGACGTACTCCGAGCCGGGGTGCACCTTGATCGCCGGTGCGTACGGCAGCCAGTCGGCCTTGCTCTCGTCGAGCTCGATCAACTCCATCCGTGGCATCGCCACCCTCCTCCTTCTGATGCGTGGTTCGTCGCCGGCCCGGGTCACAGCCCCAGGTGGCGGTGGATCGGCGCCGGGTCGGCGATCAGGTCGGCTCGTGAGCCGGTCCAGACGATCGACCCGTGCTCGCCGAGGATCAGGACGCGATCGCTCAGCGACATCGCGAAGTCGACGTTCTGCTCGGCGACGAGCACCGAGAGTCCCGTCGCGCGAAGCTCCTGGAGCCGTTCGCCGATCACGCGCAGCACCGCCGGGGCGAGTCCCTCGGACGGCTCGTCCATGAGCAGGAGCTTCGGTCCCGACATCAGCGCGCGACCGATCGCGAGCATCTGCTGCTCGCCGCCCGAGAGCGTGCGCGCGACGGCGCGCTCACGCTCCTCGAGGCGTGGGAACAGGTCGAAGACACGCTCGACCGTCCACGCCTCGCGATCCCGCGGGCGCGGGACGATCGAGAGGTTCTCGCGCACAGTCAGGCTCCCGAACACCTGGCGCCCCTGCGGTACGAGGCTGCTTCCCGCCTCGGCGACGCGGTGCGGCGGCGTCTGCAGCAGCTCGACGCCGTCCAGCACGACGCTGCCGGAGAAGACGACCGGCGGTGAGAGTCGGCTGATCGCACGCAGCAACGTCGTCTTGCCCATGCCGTTGCGGCCCATGAGCGCGACGGATTCGCCGTCGGCGACCTCGAGGTCGACACCGTTGAGCACGCGGGCCGTGCGGTAGCCCGCGTGCAGGTCGCGAACCGTCAGCACCACTCAGTCCCGCCTTCCGAGGTAGACGGCCTGAACGGCCGGATTGGCGCGGATCTCGTCGGGAGTGCCGTACGCGAGGGGCACGCCGTTGTCCATGCACAGCACCGTGTCCGAGAGTTCGAGAGCGAGCGTCATGTCGTGCTCGATGAGCACGACGCTCGTCTCGCGCGGGATCGTCTCCAGCAGACCCCGCAGCATGAGCCGCTCCGAAGCGGAGAGACCCGCGGCCGGCTCATCCAGCAGCAGGAGCCGGGGCATCCGCACCAGCGCGACGGCGATCTCGAGCTGCCGCTGCTCTCCGTGCGAAAGCTCGTGCACCGGGTCGTCCAGTCGCGAGCCGAGCCCGACCCGCTCGAGCACCGCGACGGATTCCTCGCCGAATCGCGCCCGCGGGCCGACGCGTCCCCACACGCTGCGGGCGCGCGCCGTGCCGACCTGCGCGGCGATGCACACGTTCTCGAAGACGCTCAGCTGCTCGAAGAGGTTCGACACCTGGAACGTGCGCGCGATGCCGCGGCGAGCCCTGGCACGTTCGCTCACGCGCGTGACGTCTTCGCCGAAGAGGTACACGCGCCCGGCCGTCGGCCGGTACTCACCGGCGATGAGCCGGAAGAGCGTCGTCTTCCCCGCGCCGTTCGGGCCGATCACGGCGAGCCGGCCACCTGGCGGCAGCTCGAGCGTGACGCCGTTGACGGCGGTCAGCCCGCCGAAGCGCTTGGCGACGCCGTCCAGCCTCAGGTCGGGCTCTCCGCCGGCGACGGGCGCCGGCGGAGAGCCGTCGGTCGAGACATCCGTCATTGACCTGTCCGTGTGGTCGAGAACGGCGGGCTCGCGAGGAACTCCTCGGGGTCGAACGTCCAGAACTGACTCACGTCGGGGAACTCTCCGATCTCGACGTTCCACAGCTTGCCGTCGTCGCGCGCGACGACGTCCCGGACGAGCACGGGCGCGACGAGGTTGTTGTAGTCGTCGAAGCTGACCTTGCCCCACGGGCTGTCGGACAGATCGGCGGACTTGATCGCGGCGACCAGCTCTTCGCCGGTGACCTTCTCATCGAGTCCGGCGAGGGTGGCGGCGAGCATCTGCGCCGTCGCGTAGGCGCCGAAGGCGTAGACCGACGGGATGATGCCGTACTTCGCCTCGAAGGCCTCGACGAAGTCGGCGACCTGCGGTGCACCCTCGGCGTAGTAGGCCACCGACTTGATGCCGAGCGCGATGTCTCCGACGTCTTCGAGGATCGCCTGGTCGAGCGTGCAGCAGTTCGCCAGGACGGGGGTCTTCTCGAGCAGCCCGAAGTCGGCCGCCGATCGCAGGAAGTTCGAGCTGTCGGTGCCTCCCGCCGTGCCCGCGAAGATCACGTCCACGTCCGCGTTCACGAGTTGCGTGACGTACGTGCTCAGGTCGGTCGCGTCGCCCGGGTACCAGAGCTGCAAGGGCACCGTGCCGCCCGCGTCGACGAACGCGCTCACGAATCCGCCGCAGCTCTCCCAGCCGAACGCGTAGTCCACGCAAAGGGTCGCGGCCGTGCGATATCCCTCGTCGTATGCCCACTGGCCGCCGGGGAATGTCGTCTGGCTGCCCGCGAGAGCTCCCGTGCGGAGCACGAGCGGACTGAACTCGCGCTGCGTGATGTCGTCGGCCGACGACTGCGCCAGGTTGACGACGCCTTCCTGGTCGAGGTAGTCGGCGACCGCGAGCGCCTGGTTCGCGAGAACCGGCCCCACGACGGCATCGACCTTCTCCTCCGTCACGAGGCGCGTGGCCTTCGCGAGGGCCGTGTCGGGGCTGCTCGCGTCGTCCTCGAGCACCGTCTCGACGGTGAACACGCCCACGGTGTCGCCGTTCTGCTCCCAATAAAGCTCCCAACCCTGCTTGAGGTCGGTGCCGATCGCCGAGACGAAGCCGGTCATGGGCGCGAGCACGCCGACTTTGAAGACCTCTCCTCCCGTCGATGCGTCGCCGCCGCCGCCGTCGTCGGACAGCGAGCTCGACGGGGCGCATCCGGCGACCACGAGCCCGGCCACCGCGACCGTGGTCGCGAGGGCGAATCGCAATCCTCGCCGTTGAGTTGATCGCATTGCCTTGCCTCCTCAGTATTCCGGTGTGGGACGCGCCGGCGCAGACGGCCGGCGACGCTGAAGCATTTCGCGGAGTCGTCGGACGCCGCCGCTCTCCTTGACGATCACGACGACGATGAACAGGACGCCCAGGACGGTCGGCCACCGGTCGACGTACGTGCTGAGCACCTGCTGGATGAGCACCACGACGGTCGCGCCGATGAGCGGCCCGAACGTGCGGCCCACGCCGCCCAGCACGACCATGACGAGCGCGAGGGCGGATGCCTGGAAGCTCGACGACGCGGGACTGACGAACTCGTTCTGCCACACGAGGAGCACCCCGGCGACGCCGGCGAGCAGGCCCGAGAGCACCATCGCCGCGAACTTGTACGCGGGCACGCTGTAGCCGAGACTGCGCATGCGCGTCTGGCTGTCGCGGATGCCGCGCAACGTCAGGCCGAACGGCGACGCGGACAGGCCGCGCAACGCCAGGGTCGCGATCACGAACACCGCGAGCACGAAGAAGTAGTACTGCCAGTACTCCGACAGCAGCTCCGGGCGACGGATGCCGGTCAGCCCGTTGTCGCCACCGGTGACCGACGACCAGCGATACGCCATCCCGAAGCAGATCATCCCCGCGGCCAGCGTCACCATGAGGAAGAAGACACCCGACGTCCGCATCGAGATCAGGCCGTAGATCACGCTCGCGATGAGCGTGAGCAGCAGCGCCATGCCCAGCTGAGCAGCGAGGCCCATCCCCTGCCGCGACGACCATGCGAGGCCGTACCCGGCCGCCGCCGCGATGCCCGCGTGCCCGAGCGAGTAGAGTCCCGCATCGCCCGCCAGCATGTTGACGCTGGACGCGAGGAGGGCGGATGCGAGCACCAGCGTCGCGATCGTGACGTAGTAGCTCGTCGCGACATACGGCAGGACGATCGCGGCGATGAGCAGCACGCCCACGACGACGAGCGTCGTCAACTGTCGTCGGGTGAGGTGCACGCGGTTCATGCGGGCCGTCCAAGGAGTCCATACGGGCGGAAGACGAGCACGAGCGCCATGGGCGCGAAGACCGTGAAGTACGAGAACTCCGGCAGCCACACCTTCGCGAAGGCGTCGACGAGCCCGATGAACGCGGCGCCGATGGCCGCGCCGGGGATGCTGCCGAGACCCCCGATGATGACGACCACCATCGCGAACAGGAGGATCTCGGTTCCCGACGACGGGTTGAGGCTCAGCAGACCTGAGCCGATCGCTCCGGCGATCCCGGCGAGGGCCGCCCCGAACACGAAGACCCCCGTGAAGACGCGGTCGACGTTGATCCCCACCGAAACCGTCATCTCGCGATTGTCGACACCGGCGCGCACGATCGCCCCGATACGCGTGTAGCGCTGGAGCAGGAACATGCCGACGCCGATCACCAGCGTGACGCCGATGATGAAGAGCCGATACCAGGGATACGCGAAGTCGCCGACGACGAGCGCTCCCCGCGGTGCGCCCGACAATCCGACCGACTTCGGGTCGCCGCCGAAGATCGCCAGAACGAGATCGGCGATGACGAAGAGCACACCGACGGTGACGAGGACTTCGGGCATCTCGCGGTTGCGGACACGTCGCAGCAGGCCGCGTTCGACGGCGAAGCCGACGACGGCCGCGGCGAGCGCGCCCGCCAGCAGCCCGAACCAGAAGTTGGCGGTCAGTGCGACCGTCGTGAGCGCCACGTACGCGCCCACGATATAGAAACCGCCGTGGGCGAGGTTCGAGATGCGCATGAGCCCGAACACGAGCGTGAACCCGCTGGCGACGAGGAACAGGAGCGCGCCGAAGCTCAACCCGTTGAGGGTCTGCTGCAAGAAGAACATCGCGTCCATGCGCTCCGCCCGTGTGCGCGGCCGGTGCGACCCGTTCGCGCTTCATCACCGTTGATTTCTACATTTGTAGAAATAAATCGCGATGGTGTCAAGCGAGACGCGACAGTACGGAGTCCAGAAGCTCCAGCTGCACCTCCGGTCGGGTGACGCCGGGCTCGAGCATCGGAAGAACCCGCATGCCGGTCGTCACGAAGAAGAGCGCGTCGATGATGGTGCGATCCGGCAGGCCGCTCGTGATGAGACCCTCTCGACGCGCCGTCTCGAGCTCGTCCTCGATCCACTTGCGCCAGATCGCGAACGCATCGGCGTGGATCTTCATGAGCGGCTTGCTCGACGCCGCCCGGTCCCAGAACGCCACGGCGACGCGCGACTCGACCTGTCGCTCCGCGTCCAGCGGCAGCATTTCGAGGCACAGCGCGCGGATCGCCTCGATGCCCGTGCGATCTCCGATCGTGTGCGCCGCGCGTTCGTTGATCCGATAGAAGGTGTGCTGGAAGGCGGCTGCGAGCAGATCGTCCTTGCTCGTGAAGTAGTACTTCAGCGCACCGTTGGCGTATCCCGCCTCCGCGGCGATCTCACGCATCGTTGCCGCTTCGAATCCCCCTCGCGCGATGAGGCGCCACGCGGCCTCGACGATCTCCTTTCGTCGTTGATCGTGGTCGACGCGTTTGGGCACACCGCTCCTGTCAGCTGAGGATTCGCTCCATTTTCTACCATCGGAGACAATCGCCGTCGAGCGCGGGCGACCCGAGCGTGTCGCGTCGCGTCAGTGCAGCGCCGCGACCGCGCGACGGATGGCCTCGCGGTCGGGCTTGCCCGAGGGCAGCATCGCGAGCTCGTCGACGAGCACGAGCCGAGACGGCCGCGCGTGCGGACCGATCTCGGCCTCGACCGCCGCCCGCGCCGCCTCGAGCTGGACGGATTCGCTGCGGCGCAGCGCCTCCCCCCGCGATGCGACGACGACGGATGCCTCACCCCACGTGGCATCCGGAACCCCCACGACCACAGCGGAGGCAAGACCGGGCACCGACCGCACGATCCGTTCGACGCGATCCAGGGAGATGTTGATGCCGCCCGACACGATGACGTTGTCGAGGCGCCCGCGCACGCGGAGTACGCCGTCCTCGATGAGCCCCGCGTCGCCCGTGCGGTACCACCGCACGCCGTTCGCGTCGCGCAGGAACACCGCGTCGGTCATCTCGGCGTCGCCGAAGTAGCCGTCGGCGAGCGTCGGGCCCGAGAGGCGTACTTCGCCGTCGACGATCGCGATGCCGACGCCGTCGAGCGGGCGGCCGTCGTAGACGCATCCGCCGCTCGTCTCGGTCGAGCCGTACGTGCGCGCGATGCGCGCGCCGGCGGCCTGTGCGCGCTCGAGGGTCGCCGGCGGAAGCGCCTGCCCGCCCACGAGGATGCGCTCGAACGACCGGAGCGCGGCGAGCACCGCGCGGTCTTCGTCGGCGGCATCGAGGAGCTTCGTGAGCTGCGCGGGCACAAGGGACGTGTACGTCGGAATGCGCTCTCCGCGCTCGGTCGACGCCATCGTCGCGGCCGCCGCGGCGAACGCCTGCGGCGTGAACGTGCCCGCGAGGAGCGCCGGCTCGCGCCCCGCCACGATCGAGCGGACGAGCACCTGCAACCCGGCGACATAAGCGGCCGGGAGCGCGAGCAGCCACGCACCCTGGCCGATGCGCTCGAAGGTCGCGAGCGCGCTCGCCGTGAGGGCGTCGCGACTGAGGATGACGCTCTTGGGGATGCCCGTCGATCCCGAGGTCGTGACGACGACGGCGGTGCCCGCACGCACCTGACCGGGCGCGTCGTGCACGAGCCCCAGGCCCATGGCGGGGCCGGCGCCGTGCAGGGCTGCGCGCAGACCCCGCAGGATCTCGCGCGGGTCGTCGCCGACGACGGGTTCGAGTCTCATCGCGGCATCAGAAGTACCACGGATAGGGCGACCAGTCGGGCTCGCGCTTCTCGAGGAACGCGTCGCGACCCTCGACGGCCTCGTCGGTGCCGTAGGCGAGGCGCGTCGTCTCGCCCGCGAACACCTGCTGACCGACGAGGCCGTCGTCGACGGCGTTGAACGCGAACTTGAGCATGCGGATCGCGGTCGGCGATTTCGTGAGGATCGTGCGGGCCGTCGCGACCGCCTCGCGCTCGAGGTCGGCGTGGGGCACGACGCGGTTGACGGCGCCCATCTCGTACGCGCGCTGCGCCGAGTACTCCTCGGCGAGGAAGAACACCTCGCGAGCGAGCTTCTGCCCGATCTGCCGCGCGAAGTACGCGGACCCGTAGCCCGCGTCGAACGAGCCGACGTCGGCATCCGTCTGCTTGAACCGCCCGTGCTCGGCGGATGCGATCGACAGGTCGCACACCACGTGCAGCGAGTGCCCGCCGCCCGCCGCCCACCCCGGGATCACCGCTATGACGACCTTCGGCATGAAACGGATGAGACGCTGCACCTCGAGGATGTGCAGGCGGCCGGCACGCGCGGCCGTCTCGACTCGCTGCGCCGGCTCGACGACCGAATCGTCGGACTCCGAGTACTTGTAGCCGTCGCGGCCGCGGATGCGCTGGTCTCCGCCCGAGCAGAACGCCCATCCTCCGTCTTTCGGACTCGGGCCGTTGCCCGTCAGCAGGACCACCCCGATGCGCGGGTCCTGCCGCGCGATGTCGAGGGCCCGGTAGAGTTCGTCGACCGTGTGCGGGCGGAACGCGTTGCGCACCTCAGGTCGGTCGAACGCGATGCGGGCGATGCGTCCGTCGGTCGAGACATGGGCGGTGATGTCGGTGTAGTCGTCGGCGCCCGGGGCGACGACCCACTCGGCCGCGTCGAACAAGTCGGAGACCATGCCGCCAGCCTAGTTCCGGCCGCGGGCCGCCTTGATCACGCCGTCCGCGGTGCTCCAGATCGCAATGCCCGCGATCACGAAGCCGACGATGACCGACAGGACGCCGTGCACCTCCGCGCCGCTGTCGCCGGCCACGGTGGGCCAGAACTCGGGGTTGATGAGCCGGCCCTCGAAGAGCAGCCAGATGGCGGGCAAGGCGACCGCGGCGTTGAGGATGCCGTTGAAGACGGCCAGGGCGTACGTCCACCCGCGCGCCGCGTAGACCGCGACGGCCAGCAGCGCCTCGAGCCCCATGATCACGAACAGGCCCGTGATCCACCACGGCCACAGGCCGTCGTCGAGGAACGACAGACCGGGGTGCAGCGGGGCCAGCCCGATGAAGTGGTCCCACAGGACGACGCCGACGGTGATCGCGAGGAACACGAGGCTGCCGATGAGATCGCCCAGACCGGCACCCCGGGGGCGCGGCTCGGGGAGCTGGTCGGGACTCCACGTCGCCGTGTTCATCGGCGCATGGCCGGAGCGCTCGAGCACGACGAACACGAGGGTGGTCCAGAACGCGATGTGCACGATGACCTGGAAGAGGACGGCCACGGTCGAGCCGATGACCTCGCCGATGGTCGCGCCCGAAAGGGTCTGGCCGAGGGCGACGCCGAATGCGGCGCACACGGGCACGATCGCGAGCAGAAGCTTGAGCAGTCGCCACCAGTCGAGGAAGTAGCGCGGGCCGACGAGCCACAGCGGTCGGTCGGTGTAGCCGGCGGCGAGAACCTCGGGGTCGCCGAGCTCGGTGAGCACGGCGTACTCGGCGGCCTCGCGAGGCTCGCCGGCTTCGACGCGCGCGTCGATCTGGTCTTCGATCGAGGCGCGCAGCTCGGCGGACAGGTCGGCGCGCTGCCGCTCGGGCAAGGTGCGCATCGCCGCGTCGATGTAGCGGTCGGTGAGGGAAGCGGTCATGGTCACGTCGGTCTCCGATCAGTCGGTGCCCGCGGCGGGCAAAGCGTCGATCGCCGCGGCGATCGCGCGGAAGTCTTCGGTCAGGACGGCGGCGAGCCGGGACCCGGCTGGGCTCGTCCGGTAGAACTTGCGAGGTCGGGCCTCGTCGGTGTTCCACTCGCTGGTCAGATGCCCCTGCTTCTCGAGGCGCCGCAGGAGCGGGTACAGCGTGTTGGCGTCGGTGTCGAATCCCCGAGCCTGCAGATCTTCGAGCAGGCCGTAGCCGTAGCCGGGCTGCTCGAGGAGTCGCAGACAGGCGAGGACGACCGTGCCGCGGCGCAGCTCCTGCAGGTGCGTCTCGAGGGCCTCCGATTCGCTCATGCATCACACTGTACTGTGTGACACACACTATCGTCAAGGGCACATTGTTCTGCCGCGCCACATCCCAGAGGATGGACTCGTGACCGCGCTCCCCTCCCTCGACGACCTCCTCGCGACCGCCCGCGTCGTCGCCCTTCCGCTCGCGACGAGGTTCCGCGGCATCGACGTGCGCGAGGCGCTCCTTCTCGACGGCCCGGAGGGGTGGACCGAGTTCTCGCCGTTCACCGAGTACGACGACCGCGAGGCCTCGGCGTGGCTCGCCGCGGCGATCGACTACGGCTGGAATCCGCAGCCCACCCCGGTGCGCGACGAGGTGCCCGTGAACGCCACGGTGCCGGCCGTCGACGCGGCATCCGTCCCCGACGTCCTGGCCAGATTCGACGGATGCCGCACCGCCAAGGTCAAGGTCGCGCAGGCGGGCCAGCGGCTCGCCGACGACGTCGCGCGCGTGCGCGCCGTCCGCGAGGCGATGGGCCCGGAAGGACGCGTGCGCATCGACGCGAACGCGGCCTGGAACGTCGACGAGGCGGAGCACGCCGTGCGGTCGATGGAGGAATTCGACCTCGAATACGTCGAGCAGCCGTGCGCCACCGTCGAAGAGCTCGCCGAGCTGCGGCGCCGCATCGCGCGGCTGGACATCCCGATCGCCGCCGACGAGAGCGTGCGCAAGGCCGAAGACCCCCTCGCCGTCGCGCGCGCGGGAGCCGCGGACCTTCTCGTCGTGAAGGCGCAGCCGCTGGGCGGCGTGCGGCGCGCGCTCGAGATCGTCGCCGAAGCGGGGCTTCCCGCCGTCGTCTCCAGTGCACTCGACACCTCGGTCGGGCTCGCGATGGGCACGGCCCTCGCCGCCGCGCTGCCCGAGCTGCCCTACGACTGCGGGCTCGGCACCGCGTCCCTGCTCGCAGCCGACGTGGCATCCCCGTCGTCGCGACCGGAGCGCGGTGTGCTGCCGGTCGGTCGCGTGACACCCGACCCGGCGATGCTCGACGAGTTCGCGGCATCCGCCGATCGCCGATCCTGGTGGATCGACCGGCTCGCCCGCTGTCACGAGGTGCTCGCCGAGTCCGCGCGGTGACGCCCCCGGGTCAGACCTCGATGAGCAGCTGCGCGACGCGCGCGAGCTCCTCGTTCGTGCGGCGGCACATCTCCGCGTAGTCGAGGCCCGCCATCGCCGCGCGCACCGACGCACCCTCCCAGACGGTGAGCATGAGTCGCGCGACCTGATCGGAGGGCAGCCGGAACCGGACTGTCTTCGTGCGGCCGATGTCGTCGATGATGCGCGCGATCGCGCGGCGCATCTCCTCGTCCTGCGCGAGGTACGCGGCGGCGAGCTCGCGGTTGCGCAGCGCGTGGATGCGGATCTCGCTCATGAGCAGGATGCTGAGCCGATCGTCAGCCGACACGTCGAGCACGTCCTGCACGATCGCGAACGCGTTGGCGGGGAGATCCGCGAAGGCTCCCTCTCGATCGAGCTCGGCGATGCGCCGACGGACTGCCTCCACCCGGTCGAGCGCGACCTCGCCGGCGAGCTCGAGGAAGAGCTGGTCCTTGGTCTCGAAGTTGGAGTAGAAGGCACCGCGCGTGAAGCCGGCGCGATCGCAGATGGCCTCGACGGATGCCGCGTCCAGCCCCACCTCGGCGAAGACCTGCGCCGCCGCATCGAGCAGTCGCCGGCGGGTCGTCTCGCGCCGACGGGTGGTCGTGGCGCCGCCCGCGACTCGGGTGTCGGTCATGCGGCCTCCTCTCGACCATGTTCACACGAACTTCCCGGGTTACGGGGCGTTGTTCGTCCTACGATACACTCGTGTATCCGATACAGCGCTGTATCCATGCATCCTGATCGATTCGCACGGAGGCGCTCTTGTCCACCCTTCTGTACGCCCTCGGGCGCTGGTCGTACCGTCGCCCGTGGCGCGTCCTCGTCTCGTGGGTGGTCCTGCTTCTCATCGCAGGCGGCGCGGCCCTCCTGTTCATGAAGGGCACCGACAACACCTTCACGATCCCCGGCACCGAGGCGCAGGAGGGCATCGAGCTGCTCGACCGCACCTTCCCGCAGGCGAGTGGCACCAGCGCCCAGCTCGTGCTGGTGACCGCCGACGGCGCTCACGTGTCCGACGAGCCGTACGCGTCGGCCATCGCGGATGCGGTCGATGAGCTCGCCGACCTCGACGGTGTGCTCGCGGTCACCGACCCGTTCGACGAGATGGTCTCGGGCATGGTGTCCGACGACGGCGAAGCGGCGATCGTCCGGCTTCAGTTCGACGGTCAGACGACCGACGTGCCCGCCGAGACGAAGACCGCGCTGCAGGACGTCGCCGCAGACTTGCGAGCCGAGCTGCCCGACGGCTCGCGCGTGGCCATGGGCGGCGACCTCTTCTCGATCTCCGTTCCGACCCTGTCGATCACCGAGGCCGTCGGCGTGCTCATCGCTCTCTTCGTCCTCATCGTGACGTTCCGGTCGTTCGCGGTCGCCTGGTTCCCGCTGGTGAGCGCCCTCATCGGCGTCGGGCTCGCGATCGCGCTCATCTATGTGTCGACCGCGTTCGCCTCGATCTCGTCGACCACCCCCATGCTCGCGATCATGCTGGGGCTCGCGGTCGGCATCGACTACGCCCTGTTCATCGTCGCCCGGCACCAGGACCAGGTGCGCGCGGGCGTCGAACCCGAGGAGTCGGCCGCCCGGGCGACCGGCACCGCCGGCTCCGCCGTGGTGTTCGCGGGCGTCACGGTGCTCATCGCGCTCATCGGTCTCGCCTTCGCGAACATCCCGTTCCTGACGACGATGGGCATCGCCGCCGCAGTGGCGGTCGCGATCGCCGTCGCCGTCGCCGTGACCCTGACACCGGCCCTCCTCGGCTTCGCGAAGGGGCGCGTCGCGGGGTGGGGGCACCGAGCGCTGAGGGCCGGGTTCGGGCCGAGGCGGGGGTCGACGACGCTTCGACAGGCTCAGCGACCGGAGACGGAGGTCACCGAGCTCGGCCCCGACCCGGCCACCGAGCGACCGCGGGGATTCGCCGCGAAGCGCCCGAACCGGTGGGTGATGCTCGTGACGAGGCATCCGCTGGTCACCACCATCGCCGTCGTCGTCGGCCTCGGCGTACTCGCCGTGCCCGCCTCGAGCCTCGCGCTCGCGCTGCCGAACGCCGGCGTTCAGCCGCCCTCGAGCCAAGCCCGCCAGGCCTACGATCTGACGGCCGAGCACTTCGGCCCGGGCTCGAACGGCCCGCTCATCATGACCGGCACGATCGTCACCTCGACCGACCCGCTCGGGCTCATGGACGACCTGGCCGCCGAGGTCGAGAAGGTCGACGGCGTCAAGGAGGTCGCGCTCGCGACCCCGAACGAGACCGCCGACACGGGCCTCATCCAGATCGTGCCCGAGACCGCGCCGGACGACCCCGCGACGGCGCAGCTCGTGCGCGATCTGCGCGCGCTCGCCGTCGAGCTGGAAGACGAATACGGCGTCGAGCTGAAGGTCACCGGATTCACCGCCGTCGGCATCGACATCTCAGACCGACTGGGCGCCGCACTGCTGCCCTTCGGCCTGTTCGTCGTCGGCCTCTCGCTGATTCTGCTCATGGTCGTGTTCCGCTCGATCTGGGTGCCGATCAAGGCGGCGCTCGGCTACCTGCTCTCGGTCGTCGCCGCGTTCGGCGTCGTCGCCGCGGTCTTCGAGTGGGGCTGGGGCGCGGACCTCCTGCACGTCACGCGCACCGGGCCGGTCATCTCGTTCATGCCGATCATCCTCATGGGCGTGCTGTTCGGCCTCGCGATGGACTACGAGGTGTTCCTCGTGTCGCGCATGCGCGAGGACTACGTGCACGCGTCGCGCGCCCGCCGCGGGCGGGCCGACCGCGCGACCGCGATCGGCGCGGTGCGGTCCGGATTCACGGCGTCGGCCCGCGTCGTCACCGCCGCGGCGGTCATCATGTTCGCCGTGTTCGCGGCCTTCGTGCCCGAAGGCGACTCGTCGATCAAGCCGATCGCACTCGGACTCGCGGTCGGCATCGCGGTCGACGCGTTCCTCGTGCGCATGACCCTCGTCCCGGCGGTCATGACGCTCCTCGGCGACAAGGCATGGTGGATGCCGCGCCGGCTCGACCGCATGCTCCCCCACTTCGACATCGAGGGCGAGGCCGTCGAGCGCGAGCTTTCGCTCGCCGACTGGCCCGAGCCGAACACGACGGCCGCGGTCGTCGCCGAGGACCTCGGCGTGAGCGCCGACGACATCGCGATCTTCCGCGGCGTCGCCCTCCGCGTCGAGCCCGGCGAGTCGCTCATCGTCACCTCGTCCGACGCCCGCGCGAGCACGGCTCTGCTCCTCACGATCGCGGGCCGCCTCAATCCGACCGAGGGGCGCCTCCGCGTCGCGGGCCACCTGCTGCCCGGTCGCGCCCCGTGGGTGCGCGCGCACGTGGGCGTCGCATCGCTCGCCGGCGCAGACGACCCCGTGGCCGAACTGCGCGACGCCGTCCGCGGCGGCACGCGCCTCGTCGTGATCGACGGCGCCGACGCGATCGCCCCCGGACCCGAGCGCGACCGCGCGGCCGCCGTGCTGCGTGACGCCGCTCCGGTGACCGTCGTGGTCGCGGCATCCGACCCCGCCGCGGCCCAATCGCTTCTCGCCGAGGCCCGCCGTCCGAATGCGGACGTCCTCGACCTCGACCGCTCGTCTTCCGCTCTGAACCCCGAGGTGACCGCATGAACCTCCCCATCGAGCGCGCGCGTGCGCGCCGACCTGTGACGTGGCTGACGCTCATCGGCGTGCTGCTGCTGCCCGTCGTGATCGGCGGCGTGCTCGTCGCCGCGCTGTACAACCCGGCCGAGCGCCTCGACGCGATGTCGGCCGCGATCGTGAACGAGGACGACCCGGTGACGATCGACGGCCAGATCGTGCCGCTCGGTCGGCAGCTCACCGCCGGGCTCGTGGAGGGCTCGGACGAGATCGACAGCAACCTCTCGTGGACGATCTCCAACGCGGATGACGCGGCCGACGGCCTCGCCGACGGCACGTACGCCGCGGTCGTGACGATCCCGTCGAACTTCTCCGCGGCGGCGACCTCCACACAGCCGGGCGAGACGCCCGAGCGCGCGACGATCGAGGTCGAGACCGCTCCCGACTCGCTCATCGTCGACGACGCCATCACGGCGCAGGTGACGCAGGCGGCGGCCTCGCTCATGGGCCAGGAGCTGTCGGCGGTCTACCTCGAGAACGTCTTCCTCGGGTTCACGACCCTCGGCGACGAGCTCGGAAGCGCCGCCCAAGGCGCGCGGGAGCTCGCCGACGGCGCGGGCGAGGCGGCCTCCGGCGCCCGGTCTCTCGCCGACGGATTCCCGCAGCTCGCGAGCGGCGCCGACGACCTTCAGACCGGTGCCGGCCAGCTGCAGTCCGGCCTGTCGACGATCGCCGGCAAGACGCGCGAGGCCGCGTCGGGCGCCTCCCAGCTCGCTGCCGGGGTGAACCAGGGCGCCGCCGACCTCGAGGCGAAGGGCATCGTTCCGCAGCAGCTGCTCGACTATGCGGCCGCGTCGAGGAGCGGAGCAGCGGATGCCGCGGCCGCGCTCGGCGGCGCCGCGCAGTCGCTCGCCCCCGCCGCCCAGACGCTCGGGGCGCTCGCCCAGCAATGCGACCCGGCGGTCAGCGGCGCGGCCTTCTGCGCGGACCTCGCCACGGCGGCGGCGACGGTCGGGAGCACCGCAGCGGAGACGGGGACCGCCGCGGCGACCGCGGTGACGACCGCCACCGACGCGGCGGCGACCTCGATCGGGCTCGAGGCGTTCGCCGATCAGGCACCGGCCGAGCTCGCGACGGAGTTCCGCACGATCGGCTCGAACGTCGCGAGCCTCGCGGGCGGCCTCTCGCAGCTCGCCGGCGGCATCGACCAGTCGGCGTCAGGGGCTGCGCAGCTCGCAGGCGGTGCCGGGCAGCTCGCCGAGGGCACGAGGCAGGCGGGCGACGGTGCGACCTCGCTCGCGGACGGCATCGCACAGCTGTCGGACGGCACCGTCCAGCTCGCGGACGGGCTGGCCACGGCATCCGATTCGCTCCCCTCGTACACCGACTCCGAGGCGACGAGCCTCGCCGACGTCGTCGCGGCCCCGGTCGAGGCGGAGGGCGTGGGCACCTCGCTGTTCGGCGCTTCGGCGGTCCCGCTGCTCGCGACGCTCGCGCTTTGGTTCGGCGGACTCGGCACGTTCGTCGCGCTGCAGGCGGTCACGCGGCGCACGCTCACGTCGCGCGCGCCGTCCGCGCTGCTCGCGCTGCGCACGTTCGCGCCGGCCGCGGGGCTCGGCGCCCTGCAGGGTCTGCTCGTCGCGGGCGTCGTGCAGCTCGCCGCGTCGTACGACCTCGCGGAATGGTCGATCTTCGCCGCGATCTGCGTCGCCGCAGGTGTCGCGTTCGCCGCCGTGAACCAGGCGCTCGTCGCGGTGTTCGGCGGCGCGGGCCGCTGGATCGCCGCGCTCGTGGGCGTGCTCGCCGTGGCGACGGGCATCGTGTCGACGGTGCCGGGGGTGCTTTCGAGCCTCGCCGGCGTGCTGCCGACCGCGCCGGCCTACAACGCGATGCTCGGCGCGCTGACCGAGGCCTCGGGCGTCGGGGCGGGCCTCGCGGGACTCGCGATCTGGTCGCTGCTCGCGTTCGCCGCGACCCTGCTCGCGGTATCGCGGCGCCGGTCGGTGTCGGCCAAGGCGCTGCTCGCGGCGACGCCGGCATAACCGTCTCGCGGGGGCGCTTCGTCTCGCTGCGCTCGCTCAGCGTCCGGGCGAAGGAGTCGCCCGCCCCATCCCCACGGTCGCTGAGCCATCCCACGGTCGCTGAGCCTGTCGAAGCGTCGCCGCGCGCAGCACTACTCCGCCTCGCCCTCGCCCTCTTCGAACTCCTCGAGCTCGCGCTCCCACGCATCGCGCGCGAGTCGGTACCAGAGGTAGAAGGCGAAGCCCGCGAACACCGCCCACTCGACGGCGTAGAAGATGTTGAGCCAGTTGAGGTCCGAGCCGTCCTCGGGCGCCGGCGACGAGATGTCGACGAGCCCGCCCTGCGCGATCTCGGCCGCGAGGTACGGGCGGTAGACGTCGAGCCCCTCGGTGTCGTGCCACCGCGACAGGAGCGCCGCCGGCGACATCCGCGTCATCGTCTGCGGGTCGGCGCCGCGCGGCGGCGGGGCGGGGCCCTCGTCGGAGATGAGCCGGCCGGTGACCGCGAACGGATTCGTGAAGGGGGCCGCGGCCTCCGCCTCGAGCTCCTCGATCGCCGCCCGCGCGTCGGCTTCGGTCACCGCCCACCCGATCGCGACGGCGACCGAGGTCGGGGTCTCGGCGTCGGCGATGCGGAGCTGGCCGGTGACCCAGTAGCCCTCCTCGCCGTCGTTGAAGCGCGACGAGACCACGATGAAGTCGCCGGGCACCCATGTTCCGGTCGCGGTCACGCGCTGCCCGACGAGCGGCCCCGCGAGGTACTCCCCCGGCGCCACGACGTCGGCGATCGGGCGCACCTCTTCGGTGGACCCGGGCGGGGCGGGCGTCGTGTCGATCGCGCGGCCGAGCTGCCACTGGCCGAGCCACGCGAAGACGCCCGCGACCACGAGGCACAGGCCGAGGAGCGCGAGCCACCGCGGCCGCAGCATGACCTCGCGGAGTGTGGGCGGGAAGACCTCCGGCTCGGCGTCGCCTGCCGTCACCGGTCCGGCGGGATCGGTCATCCGGCGCCGTAGGGCGCGACGACGACCTCGACGCGCTGGAACTCCTTCAGGTCGGAGTAGCCCGTCGTCGCCATCGACTTCTTGAGCGCCCCGACGAGGTTCGCGGTGCCGTCCGCGACGGGCGCGGGTCCGTACAGGAGCGCCTCGAGATCGGTGACCTGCTTCACCTTGACGCGGTGGCCGCGCGGCAGCTTCGCGTGGTGCGCCTCCGGGCCCCAGTGATAGCCGCGGCCGGGGGCATCCGTCGCACGCGCGAGCGCCACGCCGAGCATGACGGCGTCGGCACCCATCGCGAGCGCCTTCACGATGTCGCCCGACGTGCCCACGCCGCCGTCGGCGATGACGTGCACGTAGCGCCCGCCCGACTCGTCGAGGTAGTCGCGGCGCGCGCCCGCGACATCCGACACCGCCGTCGCCATGGGCGCGTGGATGCCGAGCGTCGCACGCGTCGTCGACGCCGCGCCGCCGCCGAACCCGACGAGCACGCCCGCGGCTCCCGTCCGCATGAGGTGCAGCGCGGCGGTGTACGTCGCCGCGCCGCCCACGATGACCGGGACGTCGAGGTCGTAGATGAACTTCTTCAGGTTGAGCGGCTGGTCGACGCTCGAGACGTGCTCCGCCGATACGGTCGTGCCGCGGATGACGAAGAGGTCGACACCCGCCGCGACCACGGTCTCGTACAGCTCCTGCGTGCGCTGCGGCGTCAGGGCGCCGGCGACGGTGACGCCGCCCGCGCGGATCTCGGCCAGACGGTCGCGCACGAGCTCGGGCTTGATCGGCTCGGAGTAGAGCTGCTGCATCCGCCTCGTCGCGTCACCGTCGTTCAGCGACGCGATCTCGGCGAGGAGCGGCTCAGGGTCGTCGTATCGCGTCCACAGACCCTCGAGGTCGAGGACTCCGAGGCCTCCGAGCTTGCCGAGCTTGATCGCTGTCGCGGGACTCACGACGGAGTCCATGGGGGCGCCGAGCACAGGGATGTCGAACTGGAAGGCGTCGATCGACCAGGCCGTCGACACGTCTTCGGGGTTGCGCGTGCGGCGCGACGGCACGACCGCGATGTCATCGAACGTGTAGGCCCGCCGGGCGCGCTTCGCGCGGCCCAGCTCCATGTCCATGCTCACCTGTCCAGACTACCGGGCGGGTTCGAGGGCTCAGGAGGGGCGATCAGACGGATGCCGCACCCGCGGTCACGCGATCGTCAGCGCGCCCGTGCGACGCGTCCTTCGTCCCACACGGGCTCGTCGGACTCGAAGACGCGGCCGTCCTCCCCGAACACGAGGAATCGGTCGAACGACTTCGCAAGCCATCGGTCGTGGGTCACGGCGAGGACCGTCCCCTCGAAGCGAGCGAGCGCGTCCTGCAGCGCCTCGGCCGACACGAGGTCGAGGTTGTCGGTCGGCTCGTCCAGGAGGAGGAGCGTGGCGCCCGAGAGCTCGAGGAGCAGGATCTGGAACCGCGCCTGCTGCCCGCCCGAGAGGCTGTCGAAGGTCTGGAGCGCCTGCGCGACGAGTCCGTAGCGGTCCAGCGCCGAGCTCGCGGCGTCGCGCTGCATGCCGGGCCGGGCGTCTTCGCCGCGGTGCAGGATGTCGAGCAGCGTGCGCGCCGCGAACTCCGGATGCCGGTGCGTCTGCGCGAACCAGCCGGGCACGACACGCGCCCCGAGGATCGCTCGCCCCGTGTGCGGCACGGGATCGAGCGTCTCGCCGACCGACGTCACATGACCGAGCCGCGCGTCGGGATCCGTGCCACCCCGCGCGAGCAGGCGGAGGAAGTGCGACTTGCCCGATCCGTTCGAGCCGAGCACCGCGACGCGGTCGCCGAACCACACCTCGAGGTCGAAGGGCTTCATGAGACCGGTGAGCTCGAGCTGCTCGGCGACGACCGCGCGGCGTCCCGTGCGCGCGCCGCGCAGGCGCACGTCGAGACTCTGCTCCTTCGGACGCTCGAGCGGCGGGCCGGCCTCCTCGAACATCCGCAGCCGCGTCTGCGCGGCACGGTACCGCGACGCGAAGCCGTCATTGGCCGCCGCCTTGACTTTGAGGTCGGCCACGAGTGCCTTGAGCTTCGCGTGCTGCTCGTCCCACCGCCGACGCAGCTCGTCGAGGCGCGCCATGCGCTCCTCGCGCGCCCGATGGTAGGTCGCGAAGCTTCCGCCGTGCACCCACGCCGTGCTCCCCGCGCCGCCCACTTCGAGCGTCACGATGCGGTCGGCCGCACGCGCGAGAAGCTCGCGGTCGTGCGAAACGAGCAGGACCGTCTTGTTCGTCTCGCGCAGGCGTTCCTCGAGCCACCGCTTGCCCGGCACGTCGAGGTAGTTGTCGGGCTCATCGAGCAGCAGCACCTGATCGGGCCCGCGCAGCAGGGCCTCGAGCGCGAGACGCTTCTGCTCGCCGCCCGACAGCGTGGTCAGCTCGCGGAACCGCGCGCGCGTGAAAGGCACGCCGAGCGCCGCGACCGTGCACGTGTCCCACACCGTCTCGTACTCGTAGCCGCCCGCCTCGGCGTACTCGGCGAGCGCCGCCGCGTAGCGCATCTGCGTGTCGAGGTCGTCGCGCTCGATGATCGCCGCTTCTGAGTCCTCGAGCTCGCGTGCGGCGCGTCGCACGCGCCCGGGCGCGACCGCGATGAGCAGGTCGTGCACGGTCTCGCCGGGCTTGCCGTGCCCGATGAACTGGTCCATCACGCCCAGGCCGCCGTCGATCGAGACTGTCCCCGACAGCGGAGGCAGCTCGCCGCGGATGATCCGCAGCAGCGTCGTCTTGCCGGCGCCGTTCTGCCCGATGAGCGCCGTCGTCGAGCCCTCGCCGACGCGGAACGACACGTCGTCGAGGAGCGGCCGGCCGTCCGGGAGCGCGAACGAGACGGAGGCGATGTCGATGTAGCCCACGATGATCCCTGTCTGCTCCGCGCGCGGCTCGATCGCCGGGTGAGGAGCCGATCAGACTACCTCAGCGCGCTTCGTCTCGCTTCGCTCGCTCAGTGTCCGGGGTGCCGACGGATGCCGCGGCTCACGCCGCCGCGTAGCGACCGGACTTCACCGCGCGCTCGCGCGCCTTCTGCGCCTCGACCTCGCGGTTCTTGGGCGGGGCCGTCGTGACGAGGTCGTCGAGGAGGTGCTGGGTGATGTGCGCGATCTCGTGGACGGCGCGGTCGAACGCCTCCTGGTTCGCCTTGGAGGGCTTCGTCGTCCCGGCGATCTTGCGCACGTACTGCAGCGCCGCCGCGTGGACCTCTTCGGGCGTCGCGGCGGGCTCGAAGTTGTGGAGCGTGTGGATGTTGCGGCACATGGCCCCGACGATACGCCGGGGCGCGGCATCCGGAACCCCCTGATCGGCCTAATAGGTCGACTTGCCTCGCAGGATGCGTGTGAAGACCCCGTCGAAGAAGAAGAGGGCGAACGCCACCGAGCCGACCCACGGGGCGAGCACGACGACGAGAGCGCCGATGATGAGGGCGCTGAGCGCCCCACGGCCGAGAGACCGCGCCTCGGTCACGCTCAGGTCGGGGAGCATGACCTCGTGATGCCGGACGGCCCAGATCCACTGCAGCCAGCCGAAGAGGATCGAGAAGAAGAACGCGAGCGGCATCGCGATGCGTCCGGCGAGGAACTCCGAGTACTCCGTCGTGAGGTTCGTCGCGAACGGCACGAGCACGATGAACAGCAGCCTGGCGCTGTTGAGCCACACGAGGACCGAGTCGACGCGGGCGATGTGCTCGAACTGCTGCACGTGCACCATCCACAGAAGGCACAGCAGCACGAAGCTCAGCGCGAAGTTGCCGAACAGGGGCCACATCTGCCCGAGCGCGGCCCACATCTCGGTGTCGGAGTCGATCTCGCCGAGCGAGTACGTCGTGAGGTCGAGCACGAGCAGGGTCGCCGCGATGGCGAAGACCCCGTCGGTGAATGCCTCGAGCCGCGTCGCGCCCTGCGTTGCGGCGGGGTGTCGGCGCTGCCTGATCATGCGGATCAGGGTACCGGCGGATGCCCCGCCGATGCGTCACTTCTTGTAGTTCGGCGCCTCGACCACGATCTGGACGTCGTGCGGGTGCGACTCCTTGAGTCCCGCCGCCGTGATCCGCACGAACTTGCCCTTGGCCTTGAGCTCCTCGATCGTGCGCGCACCGACGTAGAACATCGACTGACGCAGGCCGCCCACGAGCTGGTACGCGACCGCCGACACCGGACCGCGGTACGCGACCTGGCCCTCGATGCCCTCCGGGATGAGCTTGTCGTCGGTGGGGACGTCGGCCTGGAAGTAGCGGTCCTTCGAGTAGGACGTCTTCTTGCCGCGCGTCTGCAGGGCTCCGAGCGAGCCCATGCCGCGGTACTGCTTGAACTGCTTGCCGCCTTGGAACACGATCTCGCCGGGAGCCTCGTCGGTGCCGGCGAACAGCGACCCGATCATGACGGTGTCGGCGCCCGCGACGAGAGCCTTCGCGATGTCGCCCGAGTACTGGAGACCACCGTCGGCGATGACCGGGATGCCGGCCTCCCGTGTGGCCTGGAACGCCTCCCAGATCGCGGTCACCTGCGGGACGCCGACGCCGGCGACGACGCGGGTCGTGCAGATCGAGCCCGGACCGACGCCGACCTTGACGGCATCCGCTCCCGCCTCGACGAGCGCCTGCGCGCCCTCGCGCGTGGCGACGTTGCCGCCGATGACGTCGATGTGGTCGAACGACGAGTCCGCCTTGATGCGCTTGATCATCTCGATCACGCCGGCCGACTGGCCGTTCGCGGTGTCGACGACGAGGACGTCGACACCCGCATCGCGGAGGGCCTCGGCGCGCTGCCACGCATCGCCGAAGAAGCCGATCGCCGCGCCGACACGGAGGCGGCCCTGCTCGTCTTTGGTGGCGAGAGGGTACTTCTCGCTCTTGTCGAAGTCCTTGATGGTGATGAGGCCGGCGAGCTTGCCGTCGTCGTCGATGAGCGGCAGCTTCTCGACGCGGTGCTGCGCGAACAGCGCGATGACCTCGTTCGCGCCGATGCCGACGCGACCGGTGACCAGCCCCTCGCTGGTCATGACATCGCGCACCTTCGTCGTCTGGCGCTCGAAGCCCGACACGAAGCGCATGTCGCGGTTGGTGATGATGCCGAGCAGGCGCCCTTCCTCGTCGACGACAGGGAGACCCGAGATGCGGTACTTCGCGCACAGCGCGTCGACCTCGTCGATCGTGGCATCCGGCGTGGTCGTGATCGGGTCGGTGATCATGCCCGACTCGCTGCGCTTGACGCGGTCGACCATCGCCGCCTGCTCCTCGATCGAGGCGTTTCGGTGCAGGATGCCGAGTCCGCCCTCGCGTGCGACCGCGATCGCCATGCGCGCCTCGGTCACCGTGTCCATCGCGGCCGACAGCAGCGGCGTCGCCACCGTGATGCGGCGCGTCACGCGCGAGGAGGTGTCGGCCTCGCTCGGGATCACGTCGGTGTGCCCGGGAAGGAGGAGGACGTCATCGTAGGTGAGTCCGACGAAACCGAACGGGTCGTTGTGCTCCATGGATTCTCCTGCGCACTTTGCGGATGCATCGGGCGCGGTGCTCGAAAGTGGACGGCGGCGGCCGGTGCGCGGAGGCGCTCCGTACCTGATTCTAAGCGGGGCGCCTGGGAAAAGATTCCCCGCCGGCTGAGTCCGCCGAAAGGCGCAGAATGACGGATGCTCCACCCGCCGACGTTCCGATTCGGTCACGTCGCACGGATGTGATTGGGCGAAACAGACTCGACACATTACTCTCGTACCGTCGTTCATCACGGCCGATGCGACCCGGACCTTCGGTGCGCGGTGCCGACATGGGAGGTTCTGTTGGGTCCTACGACTGAGACCGCTCTGCGCGGTCCTCGCGCACGGACGATCGTCGCCCTCGCGGCCCTCGCGATGATGCTGCTGGGGCTGTTCCTGCCCGCGGCATCCGCCTACGCCGACGAAGACGATCCGTACCGCATCAGCGGCAATGTGCAGCTCGACGGCGAGCCGCTCGAGGGCGTGCGACTGACGATCGACGGCCCCGGCGGCGAGCAGGAGGTCGAGACGGACGAGAACGGCCAATGGCGCGTCGGGGTTCCCGAGCGCAACGCCGACTACACGGTGACGCTCGATGAAGAGACGCTCCCCGAAGGCATCGCCGTCGTCGACCCCGAAGACGAGACGCCCAACGTGAAGGAGGTCACGGTCGGCCCCGGCGGCCGCGTGACGGCCAACTTCTTCATCGGCGAAGGCCAGCGCAACGTCACGAGCTTCTTCGACCAGCTCGTCGCACGTGTCGTGCAGGGCCTCAGCTTCGGCCTCATGCTCGCCCTCGCGGCGGTCGGCCTCTCGCTCGTGTACGGCACGACCGGCATCTCGAACTTCGCCCACGGCGAGATGGTGACCTTCGGCGCGATCGCCGCGGTGTTCCTCGTCGGACCGGCGAGCCTCGCCTTGCCGTGGTGGCTCGGATATCCGTTCGCCGTGATCCTGAGCGCACTGCTCGGCCTCGTGCTCGACGTCATACTCTGGCGTCCGCTGCGTCGTAAACGCGTAGGCCTCGTGCAGCTCATGATCGTGAGCATCGGCCTCTCGCTCGCGCTGCGCTACACCTTCCAGATCTTCATCGGCGGCGGCACGCGCCAGCTGCCGGGCGCGTCCGATCCGAAGATCCCGCTGTTCGGCGCGGTCCAGCTGAGCGTGATCGACATGGCCTCGATCGCCATCGCGATCGTCGTGATCGTCGCCTTCGCGCTCTGGCTCACCCAGAGCCGCCTGGGCAAGGCCACGCGGGCGATCTCCGACAACCCGTCGCTGGCCGCGGCATCCGGCATCGACGTCGACTTCGTCGTACGCGTCGTGTGGACCCTCGCGGGCGGCCTCGCCGGCCTCGCGGGCATCCTGTACGCGTACTACCGTCCGGGCATCAAGTGGGACATGGGCGCGCAGGTGCTGCTGCTGATGTTCTCCGCCGTCGTGCTCGGTGGCTTGGGAACCGCGTTCGGCGCACTCGTCGGCGCGCTCATCGTCGGCGTCCTCGTCGAGGTGTCGACGCTGTGGATCCCCGCGGACCTCAAGTACGCGAGCGCACTGTTCATCCTCATCGTCATCCTGCTGTTCCGACCACAGGGCATCCTCGGTCGCCGAGAGAGAATAGGTTAAGGGCGCCTCATGGACTGGCTGCAGATCCTCTCCAACACCGCCTCGTCGATCCTGAGTCCGGCGACGATGGGGTACGCCCTCGCCGCGCTCGGCCTCGCCGTGCACTTCGGGTACGCGGGCCTCATCAACATGGGCATCGCGGGCTTCATGGCCATCGGCGCGTACGGCTACGCGATCTCGATCCTCACCTTCGGCTTCGAATGGTGGCTCGGCGCGATCATCGGTCTCGTGGCGGCGGCCGTGTTCGCACTCATCCTCGGCATCCCGACGCTGCGACTGCGAGGCGACTACCTCGCGATCGTGACGATCGCAGCCGCCGAGGTGGTGCGACTGCTCTTCCTCACGACCGCATTCGACGAGGTGACGGGCTCCGCCGACGGCCTGAGCGGCTACCACGCGAGCTTCCGTGCGTCGAACCCGCTCCCCGAAGGCACCTACGGCTTCGGCCCGTGGACCTACAACGACACCGGGTGGTGGGTGCGAATCATGGGCCTCGTCACGATCGGCATCGCGGTGCTGGTCGTGTGGATGCTCACGCACAGCCCGTGGGGCCGCGTGCTCAAGGGCATCCGTGAGGACGAGGACGCCGTGCGCTCGCTCGGCAAGAACGTCTTCTCGTACAAGCTCCAGGCGCTCGTGCTCGGCGGCGTCCTCGCGGCCGCGGGCGGCATCGTGTACGCGCTGCCATCCGCCGTGAGCCCCGGCGTCTACGTGACCTCGCTCACGTTCTTCGTCTGGACCGCCCTCCTGCTGGGCGGTGCGGCGACCGTGTTCGGCCCGCTGCTCGGCTCGCTCATCTTCTGGGCGCTCCAGACCTTCCTCAGCAACGTGCTCCCGGCGCTCGCGCAGGCGGGCCTGCTGTTCGGCCTGAGCCAGATCCAGGCCGGAACGCTGCGCTTCATCCTCGTGGGCGTCGCGCTCATGCTGCTGGTGATCTTCATGCCGCAGGGCCTCCTCGGCAACAAGAAGGAGCTGACCTTTGTCAAGTGACACTCCGAACGGCACGGGCGCCACGCCCGTCGGCGCCGAGTCCCCGCAGACCGGCGCCCAGCCGACGATGACCTCGCCCATCCCCAGGCCGAAGGCCACCGGCCTGCACATCGGCGACGCCGAGCCCGGCTGCAAGAAGGTCGACCCGATCATCGTCGCCGACAACGTGCGCCGTTCGTTCGGCGGCGTGAACGCGGTCGACGTCGATCACCTCGAGATCCCGCGCGGTGCCATCACGGCGCTCATCGGCCCGAACGGTGCCGGCAAGACGACGCTCTTCAACCTGCTGACGGGATTCGACAAGCCCGACGAGGGCACGTGGAGCTTCAACGGCCGCTCCCTGTCGGGCATGCCCGCCTACAAGGTCGCCCGCATGGGCCTCGTGCGCACGTTCCAGCTCACGAAGGCGCTGGGCCTGCTGACCGTGCTCGACAACATGAAGCTCGGCGCCAACGGCCAGCGCGGCGAGCGCTTCTGGTCGAGCCTCATCCCGGCCCTGTGGCGCAAGCAGGATGCCGAGCTCGAAGAGCGCGCGATGCGCATCCTCACGAAGTTCAAGCTCGACGCGAAGGCCGAGGACTTCGCGGCCAGCCTGTCGGGCGGTCAGCGCAAGCTCCTCGAGATGGCGCGGTCGCTCATGACCGATCCGACGCTCGTCATGCTCGACGAGCCGATGGCGGGCGTCAACCCCGCGCTGACGCAGTCGCTGCTCGACCACATCCTCGACCTGAAGGACGAGGGCATGACGGTGCTGTTCGTCGAGCACGACATGCACATGGTCCGCCACATCGCCGACTGGGTCGTCGTGATGGCGGAGGGCCGCATCGTCGCCGAGGGCGACCCGTACTCGGTGATGCGCAACCCCGCGGTCGTCGACGCGTACCTCGGTGCGCACCAGGAACTCGATCTCGGCGTCGTGACCGGACGCATCGACGTGATCCAGGCGGACCCGACGACGGATGCCGCGGCATCCGCCGATGCATCCGCTGACGCGATCGTCGAAGAGGGCATCGCCGAAGAGCAGGAGGAGGGCAAGTGAGCACCCCCACCGCCACCAGCACCCCGGTCGTCGCGATCAAGGACGTGCACGCCGGCTATCTCCCGGGCGTGAACATCCTCAACGGATGCTCGCTCGACGCGTACGAGGGCGAGCTGATCGGCATCATCGGCCCGAACGGCGCCGGCAAGTCGACGCTCCTCAAGGCGATCTTCGGCCAGGTGCAGATCCGCAAGGGGACGATCGAGCTCGAGGGCGAAGACATCACGGGCCTGCGCGCCAACAAGCTCGTCGCGCGCGGCGTCGGCATGATCCCCCAGACGAACAACGTGTTCCCGAGCCTCACGATCGAGGAGAACCTCCAGATGGGCCTCTACCAGCGGCCCGGCATCTACAAGGAGCGCCTCGAGTTCGTGACGGGCATCTTCTCGGAGCTGGGCAAGCGCCTCAAGCAGCGCGCGGGCTCGCTGTCGGGCGGTGAGCGCCAGATGGTCGCGATGAGCCGTGCGCTCATGATGGACCCCAAGGTGCTCCTCCTCGACGAGCCGTCCGCGGGCCTGTCCCCCGTCCGGCAGGACGAGGCGTTCATCCGCGTCTCCGAGATCAACAGGGCCGGCGTCACGTGCATCATGGTCGAGCAGAACGCGCGTCGCTGCCTGCAGATCTGCGACCGCGGCTACGTCCTCGACCAAGGCCGCGACGCCTACACGGGCTCCGGACGCGATCTGCTCAACGACCCGAAGGTCACCGAGCTCTACCTCGGCACGCTCGGCACGTGACGCGCTGAGACGTCGAACGACGGAGGGGGCGGATGCTGCGGCATCCGCCCCCTCCGTCGTGTCCGGCACTCTCCGTCGCTGAGCGAGCGCAGCCAGACGAAGCGCGCACAAGACAGCGCCCCCGGGTCCGAAGACCCGAGGGCGCTGTGTGTCAGAGAGGATCAGCCCTCGTAAGCCGAGTAGTTGTTGTCCTCACCGAACTGGTAGATGCCGATCGACGCCTCGGTCGGGTCGCCGACCTCGTCGAACGTGATCGGGCCGGAGACGCCGTCGTAGTCGGCGACGCCGCCGCCCACGATGATCTCGGCGCACTCGGCGTAGGTGGTGCACTTCTCACCGTCGCCCTCGCCACCCGAGACCTCGATCAGCTTCGCAGCGATGTCGGCCGGGTCGGTCGAGTTGGCGGCGAGCGCAGCCAGCGCGAGCAGGATGGTCGCGTCGAACGACTCCGCCGCGTAGCTGTACTCGGTCAGCGGCTCGATGCCCTCGGAGGCGACGAACTCGTCGAGCGCGCTCGTGAAGTCGCTGATCGAGTCGATCGACAGACCGGGGAGCGTGCCCTTCGCGCCCGTGAGAGAGCCGGCCGGGAACTCGTCGCCGAAGTTCGCCAGGTTGCCGTCGACGAAGTACAGCTTGTCGGCGGGGAACTGACCGAACAGGCTCGGGAGGATGGTCTTGACCTCTTCGAACGTGATCAGCGCGATCGCGTCGGGGTCGGCCGCGAGGACCTCCGAGATCTGGGCGTCGAACGTCGTGTCACCCGTGTTGTACGTGGGAGCCGCGACGACCTCGCCGCCCGCAGCCTCGAACGACTCGGTGACGTACTTGGCCAGGCCGGTGCCGTACGAGTCGTTCAGCACGATCATGCCGAGCGTCTGAGCGCCGTCCTCGGCGATCAGGTTGCCGAGCACCTCGCCCTGCAGCACGTCCGACGGGGCCGTGCGGAAGTACAGGCCGTTGTCGTCGTACGTCGTGAACTGGTCGGAGGTGTTGGCGGGCGAGAACTGGATGACGCCCGCGCCGACGACCTGGTCGATGAACTGGAGCGACGTGCCCGACGACGCCGCGCCGATGATGGCCGAGACGTCCTCGCCGAGCAGACGCGGGATCTCGGTCTCGTACGCCTTGTTGTCGGTGTCGCCCGAGTCGCCGTAGACGACCTCGAGCGTCAGGCCCGTGGTGTCGGACACCTCGTTGATCTGCGAGACCGCGTACGCGACACCGGCCTCCTCGGGCGGGCCGAGGAACGCGAGGTTGCCCGTCTGGGGCAGAGCCGTGCCGATCGTGAGGTTCAGCTCCTCACGAGGCTGGTCAGCCGGCTCGGAGGCGTCTCCGCCGCCACCGGTGCCGGTGCAGCCGGCGAGGAAGAGCGCGCTGATTCCGACGGCGGCGATGCCGCCGATGGCCTTCCCGGCGCGCGAACGAATGAAGCCGCTCATGTTGCTCCTTGCTGTGTATGAACGCGGGGCGACCTCGGGAAGCCGCCCCAGTTCACCTAACCTAACCGCACCTCGGCGTCGGCAATGTTGCCTTTCGTTAACGATGTGTAACGGTGTCGAGGTCGCACGGGCGGATGCCGCCGACTCCGCGACCCGGGAATGTCTGAGGCGCGCATAGACTTGCACCTGGCAGGTACCCCCAGGGGGTATCCCGATTCCTGAATCGCCGCACAGAGCCGGCGCCCCCGCTTATGAGGAGAGACATGACCACGACGACGGAGTACCAGGTGACCGGCATGAGCTGCGGCCACTGCGAGCGCGCGGTGCGCGGCGAGGTCTCGAAGCTCGCAGGCGTCGAGTCGATCGACGTGAGCGCCGCGAGCGGCCGCCTGATCGTGACATCCGCAGCGCCCATCGCCGACGATGCCGTGATCGCCGCCGTCGACGAGGCCGGGTACACCGCGGTCCGCGCCTGATGTCCACCGTCCGGCCTTCCGACGCCCGTCTCGAGCTCGAGATCGGCGGCATGACGTGCGCCTCGTGCGCGGCACGCATCGAGAAGCGGCTCAACCGCCTCGACGGCGTCGTGGCGAGCGTCAACTACGCCACCGAGAAGGCGGTCGTCGAAGGTCCTCCGGGGCTGCTCGACCCCGCTGCGCTCATCGACGAGGTCGAGAAGGCCGGGTACACGGCATCCGTCCCCGCTCCCCCCGCAGACGAACGCGACGGGCGCGAGCCCGACGACCCCGAGCTGACGTCGCTGCGACAGCGGCTCATCGGCGCGATCGTGCTCTCGGTTCCCGTCGTCGTGCTCGCGATGGTGCCCGCGCTCCAGTTCACGTACTGGCAGTGGGCGTCGCTCACGCTCGCCGCGCCCGTCGTCGTGTGGGCGGCGTGGCCGTTCCACCGCGCCGCGTGGATCAACCTCCGCCACGGCGCCGCGACGATGGACACCCTCATCTCGCTCGGGGTGTCCGCGGCGTTCGTGTGGTCGCTGTACGCACTGTTCCTCGGCGGGGCGGGCATGCCCGGCATGACCGAATCGTTCGAGTGGATCATCCGGCCGGGCGCGGCCGAGTCCGCCATGTATCTCGAGGTGGCCTCGGCCGTCACGACGTTCGTGCTCGCGGGGCGCTACATCGAGCTGCGCTCGAAGCGTCGAGCCGGCGCCGCGCTCCGCGCTCTCCTCGACCTGGGCGCCAAGGACGTCGCGGTGCTCCGCGGCGACGACGGATCGACGGTCGAGGTGCGCGTTCCGGTCGGCGACCTCCGGGTCGGCGACGAGTTCGTGGTGCGTCCCGGCGAGAAGATCGCGACCGACGGCGTCGTCGTCTCGGGGACTTCGGCAGTCGACGCGTCCGCCATGACGGGCGAGGCCGTCCCCATCGAGGTCGAGCCGGGCGACGCCGTGCTGGGCGCGACGGTGAACGAAGGAGGCCGGCTCGTCGTGCGCGCGACGCGCGTCGGCGCCGACACGCAACTGGCGCAGATCGCGCGCCTCGTCGAAGAGGCCCAATCGGGCAAGGCTCACGCGCAGCGTCTCGCCGACCGCATCTCGGGCGTGTTCGTCCCGATCGTCCTCGTGATCGCCGTCGCGACCGTCACGACGTGGCTGCTGCTGGGCTTCCCGGTCAACAGCGCGTTCACCGCCGGCGTCGCGGTGCTCATCATCGCGTGCCCGTGCGCGCTGGGCCTCGCCACCCCGATCGCGCTCCTCGTGGGCACGGGTCGCGGCGCACAGCTCGGCATCCTCATCAAGGGCCCGGAGGTCCTCGAGTCGACACGACGCGCCGACACGATCGTCCTCGACAAGACCGGCACGGTGACGACGGGGCGCATGGCGCTGACCGAGGTCGTGAGCGCCCCGGCCGTCGATCGGCAGGAGCTGCTGCGACTCGCCGGAGCGCTCGAGTCGGGGTCGGAGCATCCGATCGCCCGCGCGATCGCCCGGACCGCCGCCGACGAGGTCGGCACCCTGCCCACGGTCGAGGACTTCCAGAACACGCCGGGTCTCGGCGTCTCCGGGATCGTCGACGGGCACTCGGTGATCGCGGGTCGCCCGGCGCTGCTGCGCGAGTGGGGCGTCACGGTCGACGAGCCGCTCGCCCGACGACAGGCCGCCGCCGAAGCGACCGGGAGCGCGACCGTCGTCATCGCGTGGGACACCGCCGCGCGCGGCATCCTCGTCGTCTCCGACTCCGTGAAGCCCACGAGCGCCGCGGCGGTCGCGGAACTGCGCTCCCTCGGCCTCGAGCCGGTGCTGCTCACAGGCGACAACCGCGCGGCCGCCGAGCGTGTCGCTGCCGAGGTCGGCATCGATCGGGTGGTCGCCGAGGTTCTCCCGAGCGAGAAGGCCGAAGTGGTGCGCGGGCTGCAGGCCGAGGGGCGTGTCGTCGCGATGGTGGGCGACGGGGTGAACGACTCCGCCGCGCTCGCGCAGGCAGACCTGGGCCTCGCGATGGGAACGGGGACGGATGCCGCGATCGAGGCCTCCGACATCACCCTCGTGCGCGGGGACCTTCGCGGCGCCGCCGAGGCGATCCGCCTCGCCCGACGCACGCTCGGCACGATCAAGGGCAACCTCTTCTGGGCGTTCGCGTACAACGTGGCGGCGATCCCGCTCGCGGCGCTCGGACTGCTCAATCCGATGATCGCGGGCGCGGCGATGGCGTTCTCGAGCCTGTTCGTGGTCGGCAACAGCCTGCGGCTGCGGCGCTTCCGCGGCGGCCGGAGCGAGGTGAAGCGAGCATGAGCGAGCACGAGACGACGCACACGGGCCACTCGGACCACGCCGGTCACACGGCGCCGGCGCACGGCGAGCACGCGGCGCACGATCACGCTGCGGCAGAACCCGTCGCGCACGTGCACGACGCCTCAGCCCACGAGGACCATGGCCATGACGCCCACGGCGGTGCGCACGGCCAAGCGCACCACGGCGCCGACCACGTCGCGCAGTTCCGGCGTCTGTTCTGGATCATGCTCGCGCTCGCGGTCCCCGTCGTCGGGTTCTCGCAGGTGTTCTCGATGATCCTCGGATACGAGCTGCCCGACCTGGCGATCGTCGCGTGGATCCCGCCGGTCCTCGGCACCGTGATGTACGCGTGGGGCGGCTCGCCGTTCCTCGTGGGCGCAGTGAGCGAACTCCGCGCGCGCCGCCCCGGCATGATGCTGCTGATCGGGTTGGCGATCACGGTCGCGTTCCTCGCGTCTCTCGGTGCGAGTCTCGGTCTGCTCCACCCCGAGCTCGACTTCTGGTGGGAGCTCGCGCTGCTGATCGTCATCATGCTGCTGGGGCACTGGATCGAGATGCGATCGCTCGCGCAGACGTCGTCCGCGCTCGACTCGCTCGCAGCCTTGCTCCCCGACGTCGCCGAGCGCGTCGAGGACGGCGAGGTCGTGGCGGTGTCCCCCGCCGAGCTGCGCGTGGGCGACCTGGTCCTCGTGCGCCCGGGTGCGAGCATCCCCGCCGACGGTCGCGTCATCGAGGGCACCGCCGATGTGGATGAGTCCATGATCACGGGTGAATCCCGGCCAGTGGTGCGCGGCGTCGGCGACGCGGTGACCGCCGGCACGGTCGCAACCGATTCCGGCCTGCGCGTCGAGGTCACCGCGGTCGGCGGCGACACGGCGCTCGCCGGCATCCAGCGGCTCGTCGTCGATGCGCAGAAGTCGACGTCGCGCGCGCAGCGCCTCGCCGACCGTGCCGCCGGTTGGCTCTTCTGGTTCGCTCTCGGCGCCGCCTTCGTCACCGCCGTCGTGTGGACGGCGTTCGGTATGCCCGACGACGCCGTCGTCCGCACCATCTCGGTGCTCGTGATCGCGTGCCCGCACGCACTCGGCCTCGCCATCCCGCTCGTCGTCGCGATCGCGACCGAGCGGGCGGCACGCAGCGGCGTCCTCGTCAAGGATCGCCTCGCTCTCGAGGCGATGCGCACCGTCGACGCCGTGCTGTTCGACAAGACGGGCACGCTCACGAAGGGCGAGCCCGCCGTCACGGGTATCGCCATGACCGGCAGTGCCGGTGAGGACGACGTGCTGGCACTCGCCGCCGCGGCCGAAGCCGACAGTGAGCACCCGCTCGCGCGTGCCGTCGTGCGCTTCGCGCGCGATCGCGGACTGCGGATTCCGGATGCCTCGGACTTCGCCTCCTCCCCCGCGGTGGGCGTGAGCGCGACCGTCGACGGCCGGACGGTGCGGGTCGGCGGCCCTCGCCTCCTCGCCGAACACGCAGCTTCCGAGCTGCCGGAGGCGGCGGCCTGGCACGAGGACGGGGCCACCGTCCTGCACGTCCTGCGCGACCGCGAGGTGACCGGGGCGCTGCGCCTCGACGACGAGATCCGCCTCGAGTCGCGCGAGGCCGTCGCAGCCCTCCACGCCGTCGGCGTCGAGGTCGTGATGATCACCGGCGACGCGGAGCCGGTCGCCCGCGCGGTCGCGGCCGAGCTCGGCATCCGTCGCTTCTTCGCCGGAGTCCGGCCCGAAGACAAGGCCGCCAAGGTCGCCGAACTGCACGCCGAAGGCCGTCGCGTCGCGATGGTGGGAGACGGCGTCAATGACGCTCCCGCTCTCGCGGCCGCAGACGTCGGCATCGCGATCGGCGCCGGCACCGATGTCGCCATCGCGTCGGCCGGCGTCATCCTCGCGGGCGACGACCCCCGCGCGGTGCTGTCGGTGATCGAGCTCTCGCGCGCGAGCTACCGCAAGATGAAGCAGAACTTGTGGTGGGCCGCCGGGTACAACCTCATCGCAGTGCCTCTCGCCGCGGGCGTGCTCGCACCGTTCGGATTCGTGCTGCCGATGTCGGTGGGCGCGATCCTCATGTCCCTCTCCACGATCGTCGTCGCCGCCAACGCGCAGCTGCTGCGGCGACTCGACATCACACCCGCGGCGAGTGCCGCCACCGCGCTCGCGCGCCGCACCGAAGGAGCACTCCGATGACCGACACCACGATCGGACCCGTCGACATCATCCCCGCCGTTGCCGCGCCGTCCGAGCACAGTCACCACGGCTACATCAGCGACAAGGCGAAGTACCTCAATCGCCTCAAGCGCATCGAGGGGCAAGCGCGCGGCATCCACAAGATGGTCGAAGACGAGAAGTACTGCATCGACATCCTCACGCAGATCAGCGCCCTCACGAGCGCGCTCGAGGCCGTCGCGCTCGGGCTGCTCGACGACCATCTGCGACACTGCGTCGTCGACGCGGCGCAGGCGGGCGGCGAAGAGGCCGAAGTCAAGCTCCGCGAGGCGAGCGAGGCCATCGCGCGGCTCGTGCGCTGACCCAATCGGCTGTCGGCGGCCGCGCCGAAGTCAGCCGCGCCGACGTCAGGTGATCGCACCGAGGTCCGATGCGGCTGCGCGCGCCCGGCGCGCGTTTCGCAGCGAGTCCACCGTCAGCACGATCAGGGCGAGCCACACGAGGCCGAAGCCGATCCACCGTTCGGTCGGCATCGGCTCGCCGAGGAGCCACGCACCGGTGATGAACTGCATGACCGGCGCGACGAACTGCATGAGGCCCAGGACGGTGAGCGGCGCGCGACGGGCGCCCGCCGCGAAGAACAGCAGCGGCGTCGCCGTGACCGCGCCCGCGCAAAGGAGCAGCAGCGTGTGGCCGACGCTCACCTGCCCCATCGTGATGCCGCTGGTGAGGCCGACGGCGACGAGCTGCGCGATCGCGATCGGCGTGAGCCACAGCGACTCGAGTGTCAGGCCGCTCACGGCGTCGACCGACGGGCCGATCTGCTTCTTCACGAGCCCGTAGAAGCCGAAGCTGAAGGCGAGCGCGAGCGCGATCCACGGGAACGATCCGTACCCGACGACGATCACGACCACGGCGGCGGCCGCGATGCCGAGCGCCACCCATTGGGTCACGGTGACGCGCTCGCGCAGAACGAGCACGCCGAGCAGCACGGTCACGAGCGGGTTGATGAAGTACCCGAGGCTCGTCTCGATCACGTGCCCCGTGAGCGTCGCAATGAGGAAGACCTGCCAGTTGATGTAGATGAGCCCGCCCGCGAGCACCGTCCACCAGACGAGCCGCCGGTTGCGCAGGATGCGCCTCAGCCGCGCCCACGTGCGGGTGACCGTCAGCAGGAGCGCGCAGAACACGAGCGACAGGATCACCCGCCACGCGACGACCTCCCACGGACCCGTCGGGGCCAGCACGAGGAAGTACAGGGGCATGAAACCCCACAGCAGGTACGCCGTGAACGCGTACACGCCGCCGAGCGTCCGCTCACGCGCGGCGTGGGCTCCCGCGGCGCGAATCGCTCGCGTGTCCGTCAGCACGGTGTCTGAGGCATCGCCCGACGCGCCCGGCCGTCCCGCCGCCCCCTTCGGCTCCGGCACGGCGGAGTCCCCGCCGCGGGTCGAGGGCACGTCGTGAGTCACTGATCCAGCCTAGGACGCGTCCACGGCTCGCCGGCCCGTGCGGCCCATCCGCCGAGATTGCGCGTTCCGCACGCGGGAGCCCCCGACGGCGGTCATTCGCGCGATGTCGGCCACCGCCGGAGGGAGGCCTGAGAACAGCGAGAGGGCCGGATGCCACAGCATCCGACCCTCTTCGCAGAACGCGCTATGCGCGACGGCCTCAGCGGACGACGACCGCCAGCACGTCGCGAGCCGAAAGGACGAGGAACTCGTCCGCACCGAACTTCACCTCGGTCCCGCCGTACTTGCTGTAGATGACGCGGTCGCCGACAGCGACGTCGAGCGGGATGCGGTTGCCGTTGTCGTCGATGCGGCCGGGGCCCACCGCGACGACCTCACCCTCCTGGGGCTTCTCCTTCGCGGTGTCAGGGATGACCAGACCGCTGGAGGTGGTCTGCTCGGCCTCGACCTGCTTGATGACGATGCGGTCCTCGAGCGGCTTGATGGAAACCGACACG
>NZ_DASRXZ010000045.1:0-3766 GCF_035687345.1 Microbacterium sp. | reverse complement strand
CGCCTCCCGCTCGTGTTCGCCGCGACCACCGTGATCTTCAGCGCCGGGCCGACGACCTACGAGCTGACGATCCACGCGGCCGAGCCGACGTTCCGCGAGACGCAGACGATCGACGACGAGTCCGACGGGCTGTCGACGATCGGCGAAGTCCCGCTCACGGCGAGCCAGAAGCTCATGATCCTGGCCCTCGCCGAGCCGGTGCTGCGCCGTGAGGGGACCGGCATGAGCGAGCTGCCGACGTCGGCGCAGGCCGCCGATCGCCTCGGCTGGACGCTCACGCGATTCAACCGCAAGCTCGACAACGTCTGCGACAAGCTCGACCGCATCGGCGTGCCCGGCCTTCGCGGCGGAGTCCGCTCGTTCGCGACGAACCGGCGTGTGCGGCTCGTCGAGCACGCGATCTCGGCGCGTCTCGTGACGCGCGAGGATCTTCCGCTCCTCGACGAGGAGCGCGATGCGAACGGCGACGACGACGCGTGATGCCCGGGCTCACCCCTGAGTCGTCGCGCGGACGCATCCGCTGACGCGCCCGCGGCCGCCGTCCGGAAGTTCAGCGCCCCGTGTCGGCGAGGTGGCGCGCCCCGTGCGTCACGACCTTGACGACGACGCCGCGCCGGTGCAGCTCGGCGACCGTTCGGGTCTCCTCGTCGATGTCGCGGCCGAGCGCGTGCACGTTCGCCACGACGAGCACGTCGCCGCGGCTGAGGCGTCCGAACAGGCGGACGAGCCGCTCCTCCCACGTCTCGAGGGTCTCGGGAGCGGGGTGCCGGAAGCCCTCGATCGGCACGCCGAAGTGCGTGAGCAGCTCGCGCTGCTCGACGACGGACGGCATGTCCTCGCGCGCGACGACGAGCCCGACCAGCCGCGAGCCCGCGGGCCGCGCCTGCCACCAGTTGCGGTCACGCTGCAGCTCGGTGAAGCACTTGGGGCATTCGGCCGCCTCGTGCGGCAGGTGCAGCGGGCTCGTGTCGGCGCTCACGTCGGACGCAGCACCGTCCGCACCCGGCCGCACGGTCGCGGAGGGTTCCTGTGTGCCGATGTCGCTCATGTGGCCGCCTTCCCTGACGTCCATTGTGCCTTGACTTCGGCGGTCACGCGGTCCGGGCCCCGCCTCGTCGGCCTTCGGCGCCCACCCGGGCTGGAGGCGCCTCCGCACTCTCGGCGAGTGGCCAGGAACTGCGGGGTGGGGCATCCGTTTGCGGCGACTCGCCAGAAAAGGCCCTCCACGCGTCGCGTCCGACGGGGAATGCCCCGCGGGGTGGTGTCGCGCGCGCGGCGCGCGGCGCTAGTCCTCTCCGCGCAGCCGCAGCTCGAGGCTCACCTGATCGGCGTCGAGCTCGGCGAGCGCGTGGCGCAGAGTCTCGGAGCTGAACTCGCCCCCCGAGCTGAGCTCGACGAGCCGCGCGCGCATCGCCTCGATCATCGTGATCCGCAGCTCGAGCAGATCGCGCGTGAGCCCCGTCTCGTCGTCCTCGGGCGGGCGGGTGAGGCGCTTCCCGACGCGCGCCGTGAGCTCTGCCGGGTACGGGGTGCCGTCGCGCCTGTGGGTCGTCTCCGACAACGCGGATGCCGCAGCCTCCCGCAGTTCGTCGTCGAGGCGTTTCTGCTGAGCGCGGTCGAGCGACTCGTCGGGCGGGTGGATGCGCAGCAGCCGCACGAGCGCCGGCAGCGTGAAGCCCTGCAGCATGAGGCTTCCCACCGCCACGAGGAACGCCACGAAGACGAGGAGCGCGCGCTGGGGCGTGTCGTGGGGGAGGGTCTGGGCCGCGGCGAGCGTCACGACGCCCCGCATGCCGGCCCACACGATGACGGTGCCGTGCTTCCAACCGAGGGGCGACGCGTTGTAATAGTCGATGTCGGCGAGCATGGTGCGCACGCGGCGCCGCAGGAGGTCCATGCGCCGCTCGACGTGCTCGGGGTTGCGCCGGCCGCGCGCCGAGGCCCGGGGCGGCTCGGTCGCGACGTGGTTCAGCCGCCGCTCGATCTCGCCGACTCTGCGCTGGCGCACGCGCGCCCGTCTCGACTGCAACCACACGATGAACGTGACGTACGCCGTGCGCACGAGGAGCACGATCGCGAGGGCGACGGCGGCCAGCCACACGCCGTGCCAGATGCCCTCTTCGCTCTCGCCGTTCGCGCGCACGATCTCCTTGAGCTCGAGACCCATCACGAGGAACACCGCGCCCTCGAGCACGAGTTCGACCGTGCGCCAGTTGACCTGATCCGACAGGCGCTGATCGGGCGTGAACCACCGCGCGGACCCCTGCCCGGTCACGATTCCGGCGACGACGGCGGCCACAAGGCCGGAGCCGCCGAGCTGCTCGGTCGGCAGGTACGCCGCGAACGGGACGACGAACCCGATGGCGGTGTTCGCGGCGGGATTCGAGATCAGCGCGCGCACGCGCAGATTGACCCACCCGATGATCCCGCCGACGATCAGGGCCGCGATCACGCCCCACACGAAGGCGCCGACGAAGCCGGGCCGCGCGACCCCCTCGACCTCCTGCACGACGGTCGAGGCGCCGACGGCGGATGCCGCGACCGCCGTGCGCAGCAGCACGAGCGACGTCGCGTCGTTGAGCAGACTCTCACCCTCGAGCAGGGTGACGACGCGACTCGATATGCCCAGGCGTTTGACGATCGACGTCGCGACGGCGTCGGTCGGACTGAGGATCGCGCCGAGAGCGAGGGCGAGCATGAAGTCGAGCTGGGGCAGCACCGCCTGGAAGAAGAAGGCGAGCGCGACGGCGCTCATCACGACGAGCAGCACCGACAAGCCCACGACCGGTCCGAAGTCGCGACGGAACTCGACCGCGGGAAGGTTCACCGCCGCCGAGTAGAGCAGGGGCGGCAGCACGCCGACGATGATGAACTCGGGGTCGACCTCGATGGGCGGCACGAACGGCAGCAGGCTCACCGCGATCCCCACCATGACGAGGATCAGCGGGCCGGCGATGCGGACCTTGGGGGCGATGGCTGTCGCGACCGAGATGACGACGATCGCGAGGATGGAGAGGGCGAGGGGGTCTTCGATCACACGACCCCCCACGAGGCGACGGCGTCGCGTTCGGCCACGAGCTCGGCCACCGACCGGTCGAGGCGGTGACGGGCGCGCTCGTCGAGATCCAGACCCTCGATCACGCGATAGCCCGCGCCGTCGGATGAGACGGGGAACGAGCACACGAGCCCCTCCGGCACGCCGTACTCCCCGCGCGACACGACGGCCGCCGAGGTCCACTCCGTGCCGAACCACTCGTCACGCACGTGCTGGATCGTCGCATTGGCCGCGGATGCCACCGACGACGATCCGCGCACCTCGATGATCTCCTGCCCCCGCCTGGCCACGCGGGGCACGAACTCGTCGTCGAGCCAGCGGGTCGCCGCATCCGCCCCGCCGAATCTCTCGGCGAGCCGCTCGGGAACGGGCCGTCCGGCTGCGGTCGCGTACGTCACGTCGGGGAACTGCGTCACGGAGTGGTTGCCCCACACGGTCACGCGGTCGATCTCGCCCGCCTTCACGTCGAGCGCCTCGGACAGCTGCCCGATCGCGCGGTCGTGGTCGAGGCGCGTGAGCGCGGTGATCCGATCGCGCGGGATGTCGGGGGCGGATGCCGCGAGCACGAGCGCGTTCGTGTTGGCGGGGTTGCCCACCACGACGATCCGCACGTCGTCGGAGGCGACGCCGTTGAGCGCCGCGCCCTGCGGTCCGAAGATGCCGGCGTTGGCGGCCAGCAGGTCGGCGCGCTCCATGCCCGGCCCGCGCGGG
>NZ_DASRXZ010000044.1:0-3987 GCF_035687345.1 Microbacterium sp. | reverse complement strand
CTCTCGCACACGACGCCCCGACCAGATCCCCCCCTTGGGTTCCAGCGGTCGTCGCAACACCTGAGGTAGAGGGGTTGCGCGATGGAGTTCGAGGTTCGGCCTGTTCGAACACCGCATGGGCCGCGGAGGTTGGTGCGCGAGCGGGAGGCATACTTCCAGCTCGTGGCGACCGGGATGAGCAGTCGGCAGGCGTCGATGGCAGTTGGGGTGAACCCGACGACGGGCAAGCGGTGGCGGCTGGGTGTCGGGAGATCAGGTCGGCCTCGCTCAAGCGTCCCGGTTCCTCGGGTTTCAGTTCTGCCAGGCTCGTCGGCGCGGTATCTCGACGAGGAGGAGCGGATCTATATCGCGGATCGGCTCCGGGACCGGGCTTCGCTGCGGGCGATCGCGAGCGAGCTGGGGCGTAGCCCGTCGACGATCAGCCGTGAGATCCGACGCAACCGGCACCCGACGAACGGGCAGTACCGTCCGTTCGCCGCCAACGCTCGTGCGGAGGCAAGGATGCGGCGCCCTAAGGTGCACAAGATCGCGGCGAACCCGCAGCTGCGCGAGTACATCCAGACCCGACTGAACCTGCGGTGGAGCCCGGAGCAGATCGCGGCGAAGTTGCGCGAGCGCTTCCCTGGCCGACCTCACCTGAACGTCGTGCACGAGACCATCTACCAGGCTCTGTATGCGCCGGGCGATCGTGTCCTGAGCCGCGAGCTCACGCGCTCGTTGCGCACAGGCAGGCGGATGCGCCGTCACCACCGCTACTTCTACCGGCGTCAGCCACGCTTCTCGGCACCGATGCTGACCGTGCACGAACGACCGTCTGAGGCAAACCACCGAGCGGCGCCGGGACATTGGGAAGGCGATCTCATCGTCGGGACCGATCAACGCTCGGCGATCGCGACCCTCGTAGAACGTGCGAGCCGCTACACGATCCTCGTGCACCTGCCAGACGGCAAGGGCAGCGCCTCGGTACGTGACGCACTCATCGCCGCCGTCGAGCCGCTCCCACCCAAGCTGCGTCGTTCGCTAACGTGGGACCAGGGCGCCGAGATGAGCCGCCACCATGAGTTCACCGCAGCCACCGGGATCCCGGTCTACTTTTGCGACCCCGGCAGTCCTTGGCAGCGCGGCAGCAACGAGAACACCAACGGGCTGCTGCGCCAGTACTTCCCCAAGGGCACGAGGCTCGCAGGCCACACGCGAGAGGACCTCGCGCTGGTCGCCGACCAGCTCAACAGCCGGCCCCGCAAGATCTCTGGGTGGCGGACGCCGTCCGAGCGCCTCGCTCAGTTGCTCACTCTCGAGCGGTGACGCAGCGCTCAGGACCTGGTGCCATTCAAAGGCGCGGCAACGCCTGAGGGTCTCACTTCGACTTGCTCTTTCCACCGTCCAGTTGCCTGTAGAGCCGCCAACGATGCCCAAATGTCCGGTCTGGTAATCGTATGTAAATCGGTTCGCACGAGACGCTTGACGCAGGCAACACTCGGGCGTACCTTCTCCGCAAGCAGGGGGACCAGCGCCGGATCCGACGATGAACCTGGGTTGGTTGGCGTAAAGACGCGCCTATGCTCCTGCATGCTCAAAGCAAGGAGATGAGGTTGAAGCTCAGACGACTCGCGAGCGCGGTTGCCGCCGCATCCATCCTCGCCACCGGAGCGTTCGCAGCGCCCGCTCTGGCCACATCTACCGACTCGACCTCACCCGACGCGCCCGCCACGGTCACTGAGGTGGTCGATGGGGCACCGAGCGCGAGCGACGAGGCGCTGCTGCGTGCCTTCTTCGACGAGTACGACGTGGATGCGACGGTCCAGGACTCCCTCATCGCCGCGATGAGCGGTGGAGACCCCTGGCTGTCCCTGACGGGCGCGGATCCCGTCTCCGAGCGTGTCGAGGTCCACGACGGCGCCGAAGCTGTGATCAGCACGTACGCAGACGGCTCGATCGCCGTCTCCAGCACGTCGATCCCGAAGCCCGAGGGGTCAGGCGGGATCGGAACCCGGTCGATCCTGGACTGCACCACCTCCAGCACTGCGTACTCGGCGACCTACAGCAACTGCCTCGCGGACGTGAACCTCGGCGTGATCCGGATGTACTTCCGCTTCACCTGGCAGAAGGTCTTCGGCTCCAGCGCCTCGATCACCAGCTACAACGCGAACAGCTACGGCGGACACTGCATCGGCTGCTCCCTGAGCAACAAGAGGGTGTACCGGATCAGCTCGACCGACGTGAGGTACGAGGCGGACAGCAACCTGGCCTGGAACGGCTCGCCTCTGCAGTTCACGGCGTACATGGGCGCCAGGGTGAGCCTCGCCAACGGGGCATGGACCTACCACAACTAGGGTCGAGGGTTAGCGGCTGCCACCGCAGGCGCTAGCCTCGCCCCCAATAGGCAGGAGAAGTCATGAACGCCACGGCCGCAATTCTGATCGGCGGGATCATCCTCGGCATCGCTGTTGTCGCGACCGTCGCTGTGCTGCTCGTCAGGCAGACGCGTAAGTAGGACGGGCCTCAGCCCCATTCCGACGGCCGGGAGGACTTCAAACCTCCCGGCCGCCGGCATGCCGGGATGGGCCGCTATTGCCAGCGCGCCGCCGCGCAATGGCCGGTACCCGGCGCTCGGCCGTCGTACGGCACAACTCGGCCTACGGCAGACCGTGGAAGCAGGAGTCGTACGATCGCTTCGGAGTGGACGTGTTGCGACGACCGCTGAAATCCGCCCCCCGGGCGACGACCCGCTCGTCCTCGTCGCGCTGTCGTCCACGTTCCAGGACCAGGCCGCGCTCCTGCGGCGCGTCGTCGCCGCGCTCGCGACGCTTCCCGTCCGCGGCCTCGTCACGACCGGGCCGAGCCTCGACCCCGGCGCCGTGCAGGGCGCGCCGAACGTCTCCGTCGTCGCGTCCGCGCCGCACCGCGCCGTGCTGCGCGAGGCGGCGCTCGTCGTCACGCACGGCGGGCACGGCACGCTCCTCAAGGCCCTCGCCGCGGACGTGCCCGTCGTCGTGCTGCCGCACGGGCGCGACCAGGGGGACAACGCCGTGCGCGTCACCCTGCGCGGCGCGGGCGTCGCGCTCCGGCGCACGGCCTCGACCGACCAGGTCGCGCGCGCGGTCCGCCGCGTGCTCGACGACCCCGCCTACGCGCGACGCGCCGCCGTGCTCGGCGCCGCCGTCCGGCACGACGCCGAGCACAGCACGCTCGTCGCGGAGCTCGAGGCGGGCGAGGGCTGACCCGGGCGACGCCGCGCCCGGCCCCGACGACGCCGGGCACCGCGTCAGGCGACCGCGGTCGCCTCGAGCTCGACCATCTGCCCGGCGATCGCCAGGCGCGTCACGCCGAGCATCGTCGTCGGCGGGGCCGCGCCCGCCCCTCCCAGCCGCGCCGCGAGCACCCCGTAGTGCCGGAGCAGCTCGTCGACGTCGGTGGTGTAGACGGTGAGCCGGACGACGTCCGCCCACGTCGTGCCCGCCTCGCCGAGCACGGCCTCCACGTTGTCGAGGCTCAGCGCGAGCTGCGCCGCCATGTCGCCGTCGTGCCGAGGTGCTCCGTCGGGTCCCGTCGCCGTCTGCCCCGAGCACCACACGGTCCGGGTGTGCCCGGACACGACCACCCCCTGGTGGAAGCCCAGGTCCAGGGACCAGGTCACCGGGTCGACCGCCGTTCGTTCGACTGCCACGTCGTCTCCTTCGTGTCGTCCTTCCCGCGCGCCCGTCGGCTCGTCCGCCGACGTCCTCGACGCCCGTGCCGACGAGCCTGGCGATGAATCACGACACCGAGTGTCATGTATCCGATACGTTCCTCCTGTGCGCGCCGACCGCCTCGTCTCGCTCGTCCTGCTGCTGCGCCAGCGCGGCCGGACGTCCGCCGCGACGCTCGCCCGCGAGCTCGAGGTCTCCACGCGCACCGTGCTGCGCGACGTCGAGGCCCTGTCCGCCGCCGGCGTCCCGGTCTACGCCGAACGCGGACGTCACGGCGGGTTCGCGCTGCTCCCCGGGT
>NZ_DASRXZ010000043.1:0-27226 GCF_035687345.1 Microbacterium sp. | reverse complement strand
CGTGCTTATGGTTTTCCCATCCAGCGCCCCCGCATGGCCCCGCCTACGCGTGTGCGCTCAACCCTGCACAGGAGGAACAGTGAGAATGAAGCGCATTTCGGCTGCGGTGGCGCTCACCGCCGTCGGCGCACTTGCGATCTCGGGCTGCGCCGCCGGTGGCGGCGACAACGGTGACGACTCCGGTCTCATCGAGGGCTCGTCGATCACCGCTGCGTGGAACCAGGCGTTCTACTCGTACAACGGCAACACGTCGTTCGGTAACGCCACGGCCAACAACAACATCACGTATCTGACGCTCGACGGCTTCAACTACTACAACAACACGCCGGAGCTCGTTCAGAACACGTCGTTCGGCACGTACGAGATGGTCAGCGAGGACCCGCTGACGATCACGTACACCGTCAACGAGGACGTCACGTGGTCGGACGGCACGCCGGTCGACGCCGCGGACCTCATGCTGCACTGGGCAGCCCTCTCGCGCGCGCTGGACACCCCGGACTTCGACCCGGCCGAGTTCACCGACCCCGAGACCGGTGAGTTCACCGACGCCTTCCCGACCGACGTCGTCTACTTCGACTCGGGCGCGACCCCGGACGCGGGCCTCGGCCTCGTCACTCAGACGCCCGAGATCAGCGAGGACGGCCGCTCGATCACGATGATCTACGACGCGCCGTACGTCGACTGGGAGCTCTCGTTCTCGTCGCCGCTGCCGGCTCACGTCATCGCGAAGAACGCGCTCGGCATCGAGGACAACGAGGAGGCCAAGCAGGCCGTCCTCGACGCGATCGCGAACGAGGACGACGCGGCGCTCGCTCCGCTGTCGGCCTTCTGGAACGGCGGCTTCAACTTCACCGAGCTCCCCGACGACCCGGAGCTCTACCTCGCGAGCGGCCCGTACATGATCAGCGACTTCGTGGCCGATCAGTACATCACGCTCGTCGCGAACCCCGAGTACAAGGGTGACAACCAGCCCACGATCGAAGAGATCACGATCCGCTTCATCCCCGACCCGCTGGCCGCGGTCCAGGCGCTCGAGAACGGTGAGGTCGACGTGATCTCGCCCCAGGCGACCGCCGACATCAAGACGGCGCTCGACGGCATCGAGGGCATCACGGTCGTGACCGGTGTCGAGGGCACGTACGAGCACGTCGACCTGCAGTTCAACAACGGTCGCAACCCCGAGAACATCTTCTCGAACGCGCAGGTCCGCGAGGCCTTCCTCAAGACCATCCCGCGTCAGGAGATCCTCGACACGCTCATCAAGCCGATCGCCGGCGACGACGCGCTCCTGCGCTCCTCGCAGATCTTCGTGCCTGGCGCTGAAGGCTACGACGAGTCGGTCGCCGAGAACGGCTCGGACGCGTTCGCCGAGGTCGACATCGAGGGCGCAAAGCAGCTCCTCGCCGAGTCGGGCGTGACCAACACCGAGGTCTGCCTCCTCTACGCATCGAACAACCCGCGCCGTGTCAACGAGTTCGCCCTGATCCAGGCTTCGGCCGCTCAGGCCGGCTTCAACGTCACCGACTGCGGTTCCGAGCAGTGGGGTGGCCTCCTCGGCACGCCGGGCGCCTACGACGCGTCGCTCTTCGGCTGGCAGTCGACGAGCCTCGCCGTCACGAGCTCGGGCCCGACCTTCCAGACGGGTGGCATCAACAACCTCAACTTCTACTCCAACCCGGAGGTTGACGAGCTGATCGCCCAGCTGAACGTCGAGTTCGACACCGACGCCCAGATCGAGATCCAGAAGCAGATCGACGCTCTGCTCTGGGGCGACTTCTACGGTGTCACCATCTTCCAGTTCCCGGGCGTCACCGCCTTCAGCGACCGTGTGGAGGGCATCGACCCGTCGATCCTCGCTCCCACGATCTTCTGGAACGCGTGGGACTGGTCCGTGACCGACGGCGGCTCGGAGGAGTAATCACCGAACGCGGCTGAGCCGGGCCGAACCCGCTCGGCTCAGCCAGGTGGGGTGCAGGGTTCCCTCAGGGGAAGCCTGCACCCCACACGTTAGAATCCTCCCAGTGGCAGAGGGCTGAGGGCCGGCAATCCCGGGAACCCCGCCACTCTCGCCGACTCACGGATTGGTAGGCGGCCACACCATGGCTTCATTCATCATCCGGCGATTGATCGCGTCCATCTTCGTGCTCTTCGCCGCGACATTTCTCATGTACCTGCTCACGGCCTACTCCGGCGACCCGCTGGAGGACCTCCGTCAGAGCAACGCTCCGAACAAGGCCGAGCTCATGGAAGCTCGGACCAAGCTCCTCAACCTCGACGTCCCGCCGCCGCTGCGCTACTTCCTGTGGCTCGGTGGCCTCTTCCGCGGTGACTTCGGCATCAGCATCCAGGGACAGCCGGTCAACGCGCTGCTCGGAAATGCGATCACCGCGACGCTGACCCTCGTCACAACCGCGACCATCGTCGCGATCGTGCTCGGCATCACCGTCGGTATCGTCTCGGCCCTGCGTCAGTACACGGGCTTCGACTACACCGTCACGCTCATCTCGTTCCTGTTCTTCTCGCTGCCGATCTTCTGGGTCGCCGTGCTCCTCAAGCAGTACGGTGCGATCCAGCTCAACAACTGGCTCGGCGATCCGGTCATCGCGATACCCGTGATCATCGTCGTGTCGATCTTGAGCGGCCTCATCTGGATGTCCCTCGTCGGCGGCAATTGGCGCCGCCGGCTCACCGTGCTCGGCATCGCCGCCGTCGCGACCGGGGCCGTCCTGGCCTACCTCTCGGCGACTCGGTGGTTCGCCGACCCGAGCATCGGGATCGTGGTGTACTCAGCATTGGCGCTGGGCACCGCCGTCGGCGTGACGGCGATCTCGACGGGTCTGCGCAACCGCAAGGCGCTGTACGCGTCGCTCATCGTCGCGGTCCTGGGCATCGCCCTGTACTTCCCGATGATGAACTACATCCTGAACGGGATGACCCTGTGGTTCTTCGTGGTCCTCGCGGTGCTCGCGGTCGTCGTGAGCGGCGCGATCGGGTGGTTCATGGGAGCCCCCGACCGGGCGCCGGTCGTGCGCACGACCGCGATCGTGGGGTTCATCGTCGCAGGGTTCATCGCCCTCGAGAAGTACATGTCGTACTGGCAGCTGTACGCCAACTCGAGCCGCGTGCGGGGCCGGCCGATCGCGACCGTGGGAGCCTCGACGCCGGGTCTCGGCGGCAACTTCTGGGTGCAGGGCATCGATCTCTACACCCACCTGCTGCTGCCGACGATCGCGATCATCCTGATCTCGTTCGCGAGCTACACGCGCTACTCGCGCGCGAGCCTGCTCGAGGTCATGAACCAGGACTACATCCGCACGGCGCGGGCGAAGGGCCTGACGCAGCGCACGGTCATCGTGCGCCACGCGTTCCGCAACGCCCTCATCCCCATCACGACCATCATCGCGTTCGACGTGGGCGCGATCGTCGGCGGCGCGGTGATCACCGAGACGGTCTTCGGGTGGACCGGCATGGGCCGCCTGTTCGTCACGGCGCTGGGCGCCCACGACCCCAACCCGGTCATGGCCTTCTTCGTCGTCACGGGCACGCTCGCGGTGATCTTCAACCTGATCGCGGACCTCGTGTATGCGGCCCTCGACCCGAGAATCAAGGTGGCCTGACATGAACACCACAGTCACTAAAGAAGAATCGCTCGACACTCAGGCCCTCTCCGAGATCTCGATCGAGCAGAAGGAGACCGAGGGTCTCAGCCAGGGCCAGATCGTCCGCCGGCGCTTCTTCCGGCACCGTGCGGCGCTCGTCTCGATGATCGTCCTCGGATTCATCATCGTGCTGGCGTTCACGTCGGTGGGCGTGAGCCTGTGGGGTCTGCGGATCCCCGGCTGGTGGCAGTACACGTGGACCGAGATCCCGCCGAAGGTCAACAACGGCGTGCCCACGCTGAGCCTGTGGCCGCTGCAGTTCGGCGACCACCCGTTCGGTCAGGACGAGGTCGGCCGCGACATCTTCGCGGTCGTCATGCGCGGCACGCAGCAGTCGATCATGGTCATGGTCATCGCCGGTGTCGTCGCGACCGTGATCGGCGTCGTGATCGGCGCACTCGCGGGGTACTACCGCAAGTGGACCGACTCGGTGCTCATGCGCTTCACCGACATCATCATCACGATCCCGCTGATCGTGATCGGCTCGGTGCTGGGCAACACGTTCGGCAACCTCGGCGCGGCCGTGCTCGGCGTCGTGATCGGCCTCTTCGCGTGGACGACGATGGCGCGTCTCGTGCGCGGCGAGTTCCTCACGCTCCGTGAGCGCGAGTTCGTCGACGCGGCCCGGGTGTCGGGTGCGCGCGACCGGCGCATCATCTTCCGCCACATCCTTCCGAACGCGGTGGGCGTCATCGTCGTGAACGCGACGCTGCTCATGGCGGGTGCGATCCTGCTCGAGTCGGCGCTGAGCTTCCTCGGCTTCGGCGTGCAGGCGCCCGACACGTCCCTCGGCAAGATCGTCTCCGACAACCAGGCGGCGTTCTCGACGCGGCCGTGGCTGTTCTGGTGGCCGGGCATCTTCATCATCGTGATCGCCCTGTGCATCAACTTCATCGGCGACGGTCTGCGCGACGCGTTCGACCCGCGCCAGAAGAAGATGCCGAGCGAGCGCGCGATGGCTCGTGCCGCGCGTGCGAAGAAGCCGCTGTCGGCGACCGCGATCGACGAGGCGGCGCTCACGGTGTCCGACGCACCAGACATCACCGATCTGGCCCGCGCGACGGACAACAGCCCGGTCGATCCGGACGACGTGGCGCGCGGCCCGGAGCGATGACGTGACGCTGCTAGACCAGCAGGCCGATCACCGTCGCAGCGGCGAGGACGGCGATCAGCGCGATCGTCGCCCAGTGCCACGTGACGGCGGATGCCTCCGGGTCGACGCCGCTCGCGAACGTTCCGGCGTCGCGCAGGCGCTCCCAGTGTCCGCGGATCAGCTGGGCGAGATTGCCGCTCGGCGTGCTGATCGCGTCGCTGGGGCGAAGGCTGCCGTGCTCGCCGCGGGCCGACTCGCCGACGCCGTCGAAGTCCTTGCTCGCAAGGCCGAGTGTGCGGTGGCGCCCCGGAGCGGGCGTCGCCCACACTCGCACGACGCCGCCGACGGTGCGCAGCGTCAGCGAGTAGCGGGTCTCGATCGCGGTGATGTTCGGCCACGGCACGAAGTGCGTGCGGAACACGTTGACGACGGTGATGCCGTGCTCCTGCACGCGCAGGCTCGGGTGCCAGAACAGCGCCCAGGCCACGGCCGCGACGAGCAGGATCGGCCAGCTGTAGCGCAGCGCCGCAGCGGGGTCCTCCCACAGCATGAGGACGACCCCCGCGACGCACACGACGATGGTCACGACGGCGAGGACCCGGCCGAGCACCGGTCGGTAGAAGACCTCCTGAAACGGCATGACCACAAGCTTTCCAGATGGGATGACAACGAATGACTGACACCACGGGCATCGACGCCGAGATCGCGGCGTCGCACAAGGCCCTGCCCGAGACGATCCTCGAGGTCGAGCACCTGGGCGTCGACTTCTGGGTGGAGGGCCAGTTCTACCCCGCGGCGATCGACATGAACTATGTCGTGCGACGGGGGGAAGTGCTCGCGATCGTGGGCGAGTCGGGTTCCGGCAAGAGCACGAGCTCGATGGCGCTGCTCGGTCTGCTCCCCGAGAACTCGCGTGTGACGGGCTCCATCAAGCTGCTCGGGCGCGAGCTGCGGGGCGTCGACGACGCGACGCTGCGCGCGCTGCGCGGCAACGAGATCGCCGTGATCTTCCAAGAGCCCATGACGGCGCTCAACCCCGTGTACACGATCGGGTTCCAGATCATGGAGGCGCTCCGTTCGCACGACCGCAGCCTGGCGCCGACGGTCGCGAAGGAGCGGGCGGTCGAGCTGCTGCGCATGGTCGAGATGCCGAACCCTGAGCAGTCGTTCCACAAGTACCCGCACCAGCTCTCGGGAGGTCAGCGCCAGCGTGCGATGATCGCGCAGTCGATCTCGTGCGACCCCCTCCTGCTGATCGCCGACGAGCCGACGACGGCGCTCGACGTCACGGTGCAGGCCGAGATCCTCGATCTGCTGCGCAACCTGCACAAGCGCCTCGACTCGGCGATCATCCTCATCACGCACGACATGGGCGTGGTGGCCGACCTGGCCGACCGCATCATGGTGATGAAGAACGGCGTCGTGGTCGAGCAGGGCACGGTGCACGAGATCTTCAACGCGCCGCAGCACCCGTACACGCAGCAACTGCTCGCGTCGGTGCCGCACCTCGGTCTCGGCGTGATCGAAGAGGCATCCGATGCCGCCCTCGGTGTCGTCGAGACCGACGACACCGTCGTGCCGGCGATCGCGTCGATCCGCGAGCGTGCGACCGAGGTGGCCGAGGAGATCATCGAGACGCGTGAGCCGGTGCTCTCGTTCCAGGACGTCGCGATCGACTACCCGAAGCGCGGGCGCATCCCCGCGTTCCGGGCCGCCGAGCACATCGACCTCGACATCTTCCCGGGCGAGATCGTGGGCCTCGTGGGTGAGTCGGGTTCCGGCAAGACGACGCTCGGCCGCGCGGCGATCGGCCTCCTGCCGATCGCCGCGGGCAAGCTCATCTCGGTCGGCACCGACATCTCGCATGCGACGCAGAAGGACCTGTTCGCGATCCGCCGCAAGACGGGCATCGTGTTCCAGGACCCGGCGTCGTCGCTCAACCCCCGTATGCCGATCGGCCAGTCCATCGGCGAGCCGATCCTCCTGTCGGGTGAGGCGAAGGGCAAGGACCTGGATCGCCGCGTCGAGGAGCTGCTCAATCAGGTCGAGCTCCCCGCGTCGTACCGCAACCGCTTCCCGCACGAGCTGTCGGGCGGTCAGCGCCAGCGCGTCGGAATCGCCCGCGCGCTCGCGCTCGCGCCCGAGCTGCTCGTCGCCGACGAGCCCACCTCGGCGCTCGACGTGTCGGTGCAGGCGCGCTTCCTGGAGCTGCTCCAGGAGCTGCAGGAGCAGTTGCAGTTCGCGTGCCTGTTCATCAGCCACGACCTCGCCGTCGTCGACATCCTGGCGCACCGCATCGCGGTGATGCACCACGGAAAGCTCGTCGAGACGGGCACGCGCGACGAGATCCTGCGCGGGGCGACCGACCCCTACACGCAGCGCCTCATCGCGGCCGTCCCGGTTCCCGACCCCGATGCGCAGCGGGAGCGCCGCGAGGCGCGGGCCCTGCTGCTGCAGCGCGGCGCCGACGCGGAAGGCTGACGCTCAGGAGCGCCCGATAGACTGGAGGACGCCGGATTCCCGGTGTCCTCCAGTCTTCTCTCTTCTCCTCAAGGATCCTCCATGGCGCGCGCCTTCCGTCCGGACCTCCGCAACGTCGCGATCGTCGCGCATGTCGACCACGGCAAGACCACCCTCGTCGACGCCATGCTGCGCCAGACGGGCTCGTTCGGCGAGCACGCCCACGTCGAGGAGCGCGCGATGGACTCGAACGACCTCGAGCGTGAGAAGGGCATCACGATCCTCGCCAAGAACACGGCGATCACGTACAACGGCGCGCACGCCGAGCAGCCCGTGACGATCAACGTCATCGACACTCCGGGCCACGCCGACTTCGGAGGCGAGGTCGAGCGGGGCCTGTCGATGGTCGACGGCGTCGTGCTGCTCGTCGACGCGAGCGAGGGACCGCTGCCGCAGACGCGTTTCGTGCTGCGCAAGGCACTCGAGGCGAAGCTTCCGGTGATCCTCCTCGTCAACAAGACCGACCGCCCCGACGCGCGCATCGCGGAGGTCGAGGAGGAGGCGCACGACCTGCTGCTGAGCCTCGCATCCGATCTTCACGAAGACGTCCCCGACCTCGATGTCGATGCGCTCCTCGATGTGCCCGTCGTGTACGCGAGCGGTCGCGCGGGCGCTGCGTCGCGCAACCGCCCCGCGAACGGCGAGCTGCCCGACAACCCCGACCTCGAGCCGCTCTTCGCGGCGATCCTCGAGCATGTGCCGGCCCCGTCGTACGACGACGATGCGCCGCTGCAGGCGTGGGTCACGAACCTCGACTCGAGCCCCTTCCTCGGCCGCCTCGCCCTGTTGCGCGTGTTCAACGGCACGCTCAAGAAGGGCCAGACGGTCGCGTGGGTCCGTCACGACGGATCTCACTCGAACGCGCGCATCACCGAACTGCTCAAGACGCGCGCGCTCGAGCGCTACCCGGCCGAGTCCGCGGGCCCCGGAGACATCGTCGCGATCGCGGGCATCGACGAGATCACGATCGGCGAGACGATCGCCGACCCCGAAGACGTGCGTCCGCTGCCGGCCATCACGGTCGACGACCCCGCGATCTCGATGACGATCGGCACGAACACGTCGCCGCTCGCGGGCAAGGTCAAGGGCCACAAGCTCACCGCGCGCATGGTCAAGGACCGGCTCGACCGCGAGCTCATCGGCAACGTGTCGCTCAAGGTCGTCGACATCGGTCGTCCGGATGCGTGGGAGGTGCAGGGCCGCGGCGAGCTCGCGCTCGCGATCCTCGTCGAGAACATGCGCCGCGAGGGCTTCGAGCTCACCGTGGGCAAGCCCCAGGTCGTCACGCGCAAGGGCCCGAACGGCCAGGTGCAGGAGCCGTTCGAGCACCTCACGATCGACGCCCCCGAGGAGCATCTCGGCGCGATCACGCAGCTCATGGCGGCACGCAAGGGCCGCATGGAGACGATGGTGAACCACGGGACCGGGTGGGTGCGAATGGAGTTCATCGTGCCGTCGCGCGGTCTCATCGGCTTCCGCACCGAGTTCCTGTCGGTCACGCGCGGCACGGGAATCGCGAACGCGATCTCGGCCGGCTACGACGACTGGGCGGGCCACATCGTGGCCCGCGGCACGGGCTCGATCGTCGCCGACCGCGCTGGCGTCGCGACGCCCTTCGCGATGATGGCGCTCCAGGAGCGCATGAGCTTCTTCGTCCAGCCCACCGACGAGGTGTACGAGGGCATGGTCGTCGGCGAGAACACGCGCTCCGAAGACATGGACGTGAACATCACGAAGGAGAAGAAGCTCACCAACATGCGGTCCTCGACCGCCGACGAGCTCGAGAAGCTGACGCCTCCCCGCCAGCTCTCGCTCGAGGAGTGTCTCGAGTTCGCGCGCGAGGACGAATGCGTCGAGGTCACGCCCGAGACGGTGCGCATCCGCAAGGTGATCCTCGACCAGACCGAGCGCGCCCGCGCCGCCAGCCGTCTCAAGCGACAGGACGCCGCCGCGAGCGCCTGAGTCGCGCGACCGGTCCACCGGTCATCGATCGGCCCGCGACGGCACGTCGGAGGTGATCGGTACCATCGAGCGAGTGAGCTCAGCGCCCGACTTCGATGATGCGGATGCCGCCACCGAGGCCCGCAACGCGTGGCGTCAGGCCCTCGGCGTCGCGATCGCCACGAGTGCGTACGGCATCTCGTTCGGCGCGCTCGCCGTGGCATCCGGCCTCGACGTATGGCAGACGTGCGTGCTGAGCCTGCTCATGTTCACGGGCGGCTCGCAGTTCGCGTTCGCGGGAGTCATCGGCGGTGGGGGAGTCGCGGCCGCCCCGGCGGCCATCGCGTCGGCGTCGCTCCTCGGCATCCGCAACATCGCGTACGGCATGCGCATGTCGCCTGTGATCGGACCGGGGTTCTGGCGCCGCGCGGCGGCAGCGCAGTTCACGATCGACGAGTCGACCGCGGTGTCGCTCGCGCAGCGCACGCAGCGCGCGCGCCTCGTGGGCTTCTGGGTCACCGGCATCGGCATCTACATCGGCTGGAACCTCTCGACGCTCGCCGGCGCCCTCTTGGGCGACGTGCTCGGCGATCCGCGCGCGTACGGCCTCGACGCGGCCGCCGCCGCGGCGTTCCTCGCGCTGCTGTGGCCGCGCCTGCGTCGCCTGCAGCCGATCGCCGTCGGAGCGGCGGCGGCTGTCGTCGCCGCGATCCTGACGCCCGTCCTCATGCCGGGCCTTCCCGTGCTCGTCGCGGCCATCGTCGCGATCGTGGTCGGGTGGTTCAACTGGCTGGGATCCGACGACACGGCGCCGGAAGAGCCCGCCGACGTCGCCGAGCGGGAGGGACTTCCGTGACCCTGTGGACTGCAACGCTCGTCGCGGCGATCGTCTGCGTCGCGCTCAAGACGCTCGGCTACCTCGTGCCCCCGCGCGTGCTCGAGGCACCGCGCCCTTCGCGCATCTCTGACCTGCTGACGGTGGCCCTGCTCGCGGCGCTCGTCGCGGTGCAGACGCTCGGCTCGGGGCAGGCGATCGTCGTCGACGCTCGGGTTCCGGCCGTGCTCGTCGCGGCGGGGCTCCTGCTCCTGCGCGCGCCGTTCCTCGTCGTGGTCGCGGCAGCCGCACTCGTGGCCGCCGTCCTGCGGCTGTGGGGCTGGGCGGCCTGACAAGAGAGCCGGATTCAGGCATCTAGACTTGCCCGGTGAGCTTCTCGTGGTCCCGTGTCGGCACGTGGATCGTCGCCTTCGTCGTGGGCGCCGTCTACGGGGTCGCCGGCACGATCGCGCACGCGTACACGCTGGCGTGGTTCCCATTGGGACTGCTGCTCGCCCTCATCGGTTCCGCCGCGCTGCTGGCGGCCGTGCGGCTCCTCACGTCGGATCGGTGGGCGGCGCTCGGCACGGGCCTCGGCCTCATGGTCGCGACGCTCGTGTTCTCGGGCGCGGGGCCGGGCGGATCCGTGGTCGTGCCGCAGACGAGCCTCGGCGTCGTGTGGACGATCGCCGTTCCGCTGCTCGTGGCCGTGGTGGTCGCGTGGCCCGAGCGCTTGCCGCGTATGACGACCGCCGCGACGGATGCGACCGACGCGCCGGATGCCGAGACCGGCGCACGCACGGCGGGCGGGGCATCCGCACCCGAGCGCTCGGCCTAGACTGGTTGCCGTGACTTACGTGATCGCCCTCCCGTGCGTGGACGTCAAGGACCGCGCCTGCATCGACGAATGTCCGGTCGACTGCATCTACGAGGGTGAACGAAGCCTCTACATCCACCCCGACGAGTGCGTCGACTGCGGCGCGTGCGAGCCGGTGTGCCCCGTCGAGGCGATCTACTACGAAGACGACCTGCCCGACGAGTGGCAGGACTACTACAAGGCGAACGTCGAGTTCTTCGACGACATCGGCTCACCCGGCGGCGCCGCCAAGGTGGGCGTGATCCACAAGGACCACCCGATCATCGCCGCGCTTCCGCCGCAGGCTCCCTGATGGGGGTCGGCGACCTCGCGGAGTATCCGTGGGACGCGGTCGCGCCGTATGCCGCGCGCGCCCGCGCGCACCCCGACGGGATCGTCGACCTGTCGGTCGGCTCACCCGTCGACCCCACGCCGCCCGTCATCGCCGAGGCGCTCGCGCGCTCGACCGACGCGCATGCGTATCCGCAGACCATCGGGACTCCGGCGTTGCGTGAGGCGATCGCCGACTGGTACGCGCGTCGCCGTGGCGTTCCGGCGCTCGGCACCGAGAACGTGCTGCCGACGATCGGGTCGAAGGAGCTCGTGGCGCTGCTGCCCCTCCTGCTCGGGCTCGGCCCCGGCGACGTCGTCGTTCATCCGCGCGCCGCGTATCCGACCTATGAGGTCGGGGCGAAGCTCGTCGGCGCGACGCCCGTCGCCGCCGACGACCCGGCCGAGTGGCCCGCCGGCGTGAAGCTCGTGTGGATCAATTCGCCGGGTAACCCCGACGGGCGAGTCCTCGACGCGGCGGCGCTGCGGTCAGCCGCCGAGCGCGCCCGCGAGATCGGCGCCGTGCTGGCATCCGACGAGTGCTACGCCGAGCTCGGCTGGGACGCGCCGTGGGACGCCGAGCCGATCCCGTCGGTGCTCGATCCTCGCGTGTCCGCGGGGGAGCTGCGCGGCCTGCTCTCGGTGTACTCGCTGAGCAAGCAGTCGAACCTCGCCGGTTACCGCGCGGCGTTCGTCGCGGGGGACCCCGACCTTCTGGCGCGGATGCTGACAGCCCGCAAGCACCTCGGGCTCATGCTGCCGGCTCCCGTGCAGGCGGCGATGGCCGCAGGTCTCGCCGACGATGCCCACGTCGAGGCGCAGAGGGCGCTGTACCGCCGCAGGCGCGACGTGCTCAAGCCCGCGATCGAGGCGGCGGGCTTCCGCATCGATCACAGCGAGGCGGGCCTCTATCTGTGGGCGACCGAGGGCCGCGACGCGTGGGAGAGCCTCGGAAGGCTCGCCGACCTGGGGATCCTCGCGGGTCCCGGCCACTTCTATGGGGAGCACTTCCCCGAGCACGTGCGCTTCTCGCTCACCGCCACGGACGAGCGCATCGACGCCGCGGCGGCGCGAATGCGCCACGCGTGACGCGGCGTATTCGTCGGATTCCTCCATCGAACGGGCGAGGGCGTTGGCTGTGTCCGCACTACGTCCGGCGGCCCGATAGGCTGTAGGGGCGCGGTGGCGAGCCATCAGCCCGCCCCGTACGGTTCGCGGAACCCCGCCTCCCGGCGCGACCCGCACCGACCCCGGTCCGATCACACAACGCGAGGAGGCTCCGTGAACGACGCGGTCATCCAGCCGGAGAAGGCGACTCTCACGATCGGTGAACGAACCGCCGAGTTCCCCGTGCTGCGCGGCACCGACGGCGTCCCCAGTGTCGACATCTCGACCTTCACACGGCAGACCGGGCATACGGCGCTCGACTACGGGTTCGTCAACACGGCAGCGACGACGTCGGCCATCACCTACATCGACGGCGACAAGGGCATCCTGCGTTATCGCGGCTACCCGATCGAGCAGCTCGCGCAGAACAGCACGTACCTCGAGGTCGCGTGGCTGCTCCTCTACGGGGAGCTGCCGACCCCCGACCAGCTCGCCGACTTCGACGACCGCATCCGGCACCACACACTACTGCACGAAGACCTCAAGCGCTTCTTCTCGGCGCTGCCGCATACGGCGCATCCGATGTCGGTCCTGTCCTCGGCCGTGTCGGCGCTCTCGACCTATTACGAGCACGAGTCCGACCCGGGCAATCCGGAGCACGTCGAGCTCAACACCATCCGCATGCTCGCGAAGCTGCCCGTGATCGCGGCGTACGCGCACAAGAAGAGCGTCGGGCAGGCGTTCCTGTACCCCGACAACTCGCTCGGCTTCGTCGACAACTTCCTCAAGCTGAACTTCGGCGTGCTCAGCGAGCCGTACGAGGTGAACCCCGTGATGTCGCGCGCGCTCGAGCGGCTCCTCATCCTCCACGAGGACCACGAGCAGAACGCGTCGACGTCGACGGTGCGCCTGGTCGGCTCGACCGGTGCGAACCAGTTCTCGTCGATCTCGGCCGGCATCAACGCCCTGTACGGACCGCTCCACGGCGGCGCGAACGAGGCCGTGCTCGCCATGCTCGCGCGCATCCGCGACTCGGGCGAGTCGGTGCAGCGCTTCGTCGAGCGCGTCAAGAACAAGGAGGACGGCGTCAAGCTCATGGGCTTCGGCCACCGGGTCTACAAGAACTACGATCCGCGCGCGAAGCTCGTGAAGGAGTCGGCCGACGAGGTGCTGCGCGAGCTCGGGGTCCATGACCCGCTGCTCGATCTCGCCAAGGAGCTCGAAGAGATCGCCCTCGAAGACGACTACTTCAAGGAGCGCCGCCTCTACCCGAACGTCGACTTCTACACGGGGGTCATCTACAAGGCGATGGGCTTCCCGACCCGCATGTTCACGGTGCTGTTCGCGATCGGGCGTCTTCCCGGATGGCTCGCGCAGTGGCGCGAGGCGGTCAACGACCCGCACACGAAGATCGGTCGCCCGCAGCAGCTCTACGTCGGCTCCCCCGAGCGCAGCTACCCGGGAACGGCCTGACGGCGTGCACGAGAGGGGGCGGATGCCGCGGCATCCGCCCCCTCTCGTTCGCCCGGGGCCGGCGCGTCAGGCGTGCAATGCCTCGTTGAGCGTCACGCCGACGCCCTCGCGCCGCACGGCCTCGACGGCGCCCGAGAGCGAGTTGCGGCGGAACAGCAGCCCGTTGCGCCCCGACAGCTCGACGGCCTTCACCGACGGCAGGGCGCCGTCGGCGGTGCGCGGCTCGTCGGGCAGCACGACCTTCGTGCCCGCGGTGACGTAGAGGCCCGCCTCGACGACGCAGTCGTCGCCGAGCGAGATGCCGATCCCGGCGTTCGCTCCGAGGAGCGTGCGGGCGCCGACCGAGATCCTGTGCGTGCCGCCGCCCGACAGGGTGCCCATGATCGAGGCGCCGCCGCCGATGTCGCTTCCGTCGCCGATGACGACCCCCTGCGAGATGCGCCCCTCGACCATGGAGGCGCCGAGCGTGCCGGCGTTGAAGTTCACGAAGCCCTCGTGCATGACCGTGGTGCCGGGGGACAGGTACGCGCCGAGGCGCACGCGCGAGGCATCCGCGATCCGCACTCCCGGCGGAGTCAGGTAGTCGAGCAGCCTCGGGAACTTGTCGAGGCCCTGCACCTGGATGCCGTCGCGCTGCAGGAACGGCCGCAGGCGCGTGGCATCGTCGGGGTGCATCGGCCCCGCGTTCGTCCACGCGACGCTCGGGAGGTGGCCGAAGACCCCCTCGAGATTGACCTCGTTCGGCCGCACGAGGCGGTGCGACAGCGCGTGCAGGCGCAGGTACGCGTCGGGCGTCGACGCAGGTGCCTCATCCAGGTCGATCTCGACGGTGACGACTTCGACCGTGACGCCGCGGCGCGGGTCGGGGACCGCGTGGCGCTCGAGGTCCTCGGGCGGCATGGCGGGGTCGTAGCCGAGCGGGAGGCGGCCGACCTTGGGCTCGGGGAACCACGTGTCGAGCGTCGTCCCGTTCTCGGAGATCGTCGCGAGCCCGATCCCCCACACCCACCGCGAATCAGTCATGCATCAACGGTAGCGCGGTGCGCCGCACGCACCGGTGGCGGGTGCCGCCAGGCGGTTCGCGCGGACGGATGCCGGCGCATCCGATAGATAGACTCGACGGATGCCGGTGCTCGACCTCTCCGCGTCCTCCGTCGACCTCACCCGCACGATCTGCGACATCCCGAGCGTCTCGGGGGAGGAGAAGGTGCTCGCCGACGCGATCGATCACGCCGTGCGTGCGCTCCCGCACCTCGACGTGTATCGCGACGGCGACACGATCGTCGCCCGCACGAACCTGGGGCGCGCGCAGCGCGTCGTGATCGCGGGGCACATCGACACGGTGCCGGTGAACCACAACCTGCCGACCCGCGAGCTCGACGATGACGGCGAGCGGATGCTGTGGGGCCGCGGCACCGTCGACATGAAGGCGGGCGTCGCGGTGCAGCTCAAACTCGCCGCCGAGCTCGCCTCGCCGCGCGTCGACATCACGTGGATGTGGTACGACCACGAGGAGGTCGACGCCGACCTCAACGGCCTCACGCGCCTTTCCCGCACGCGCCCCGACCTCTTCGCGGGAGACTTCGCGATCCTCGGCGAACCCAGCAACGGGCAGGTCGAGGGCGGATGCAACGGCAACCTGCGCGCGATCGTGCGCACGCACGGGGTCCGCGCGCACAGCGCCCGCGCGTGGATGGGCGAGAATGCGATCCACCGCGCCGCGCCGATCCTCGGCCGACTCGCTGACTATCGGCCGCAGGAGGTGCCGGTCGACGGGCTCGTGTACCGCGAGGGGCTCAACGCCGTGCGCATCCGCGGCGGCATCGCGGGCAACGTCATCCCCGATCTGTGCGAGGTCGAGATCAATTACCGCTTCGCCCCGAGCCGCACGCCCGACGAGGCAGTCGCCCACGTGAGACAGGTGATGGACGGCTTCGAGGTCGAGGTCGTCGACCTCGCGCCCGGCGCCCGCCCCGGCCTCGACGCGCCGCTCGCGCAGGAGTTCGTCGCGGCGGTCGGCGCCGAGCCGCGCCCGAAGTACGGCTGGACCGACGTCGCGCGCTTCTCGGCGCTCGGCGTGCCGGCCGTCAACTACGGTCCGGGCGACGCCAGCCTCGCGCACCACGACGAGGAGCGCGTGCCGCTCGCGCAGATCGAGGACGTCGAGCGCGGTCTGCGGGCGTGGCTGAGCTGAGCGCCGGGCGCCGCGCGTGGGACGCGCTGCGCAAGGGGTGGACCGCGCTGCCGGTGTCGGTGCGCGTGCTCATCGTGTACGTGCTCGCTCGCGTGGTCACGACGCTGTTCTTCGCTGCGGCGGATGCGGCATCAGGCCCCTCTTCGCGTTTCGGCGTGAACCCGGGCATCGCGGGCCTCGCGACCGGCTGGGACGGACAGTGGTACTGGTTCGCGGCGCTCAACGGGTACCCGGCCGAGCTGCCGCGCACCGACGACGGGCTCGTCGCCGAGAACCAGTGGGCGTTCATGCCCGTCTATGCGTACCTGTCGCAGGTCGTCGGCTTCGCGCTCGGCTCGTGGCCCGCCGGGGCGATCGCCGTGTCGCTCACGGCCGGCTACCTCGCGTGTTTGGTGCTGTACCGGATGCTGCGCCTCCGTGGCGACGACGCGATGGCGATGTGGACCGTCGTGTTCTTCGCCGCGGGGCCGCTCGCCGCGCTGTTCCAGGTCGCGTACGCGGAATCGCTGTTCCTGCTGTTCCTCTTCCTCGCGCTGTGGCTCGTCATGCGGCGGAGGTTCGGCTGGCTGTACGTGCTCGTGCCGACCATGGGGTTCACGCGACCGGGCGTCCTCGCGTTCTCGCTCTTCCTCGCGCTGTACGGCGTCGCGCGGTGGTTCGCGCGCAAGCGCGATCCGCTGCCGGCTCGGCAGATCGTGCACATCGTCGCGCTCGGCCTGCTCGCGGCCGTCGTCGGCTTCTCGTGGCAGGTGATCGCGGCGGTCGTCACGGGCGACCCCACGGCGTATCTGGCGACCGAGCTCGCGTGGCGCCGCAATTGGCTGCCGGGATGGAACGGGGCGTTCGTGCCGTTCGACGGGTTCGTGCTGGGCGCGGACTTCTGGTTCAGCACGTGGGGGCTTCCGGGGTGGCTCGGGATCGTCGCGCTCGTGGTCATCGTCGCCGGCGTCGCGGCTCTCCTCCTCTTCGAGCCGCACGTGAAGCGGCTCGGGGTCGAGCTGCGCCTGTGGGCGGCGAGCTACCTCGTGTACCTGTTCGCGGTGTTCTTCCCGCAGTCGAGCATCTTCCGTCTGCTCGTGCCGCTTTCGCCGTTGTGGGGTGCCGCCGCGATGCCGCGATCGTCGTGGTGGCGGTCCGGCGTGCTCGCGGTGTGCCTGCTCGCACAGTGGTGGTGGATCCACAACATGTACGCGCTCGGGAATACGTACTGGCAGATCCCCTGACGCCGAAGCCGTTTTCCACAGGGCGCCACGGCTTCTCCCGGTGTTGTTTCAGCAGGATAAACTTGGGAGGCAGACCTACGACGAAAGGGAGCCACCATGGCAGCGATGAAGCCGAGAACCGGAGACGGGCCGATGGAGGCCGTTAAGGAGGGGCGCCTCATCATCGTCCGTGTTCCGCTCGAGGGCGGTGGGCGCCTCGTCGTCTCGGTGAACGATGCCGAGGCCAAGGAGCTCTACGACGTGCTGGGCGGTGTCGTCAACGCCGCGTGAGCCGCGACTTTCGGAACGGCCGGTCCTGAGGGACCGGCCGTTCCGTCGTTCCGGGTGTGATCCGGGCGGTCATTCCGATGGGCGGGTGGTGAGCTGCAACAGTCCCTCGCCGACGATGGAGAGCGCTCCGATGACGGCGGGGGAGGCCTGGGTCTCCTGTATGAGCGAGCGGTACGCGCTGGTCACGGGATCGCGGCGCACGGGGTCGGCGACGGCGCCGCCCGCGAGCACGCGGGGCACGAGCACCGTGCCGCCCGCGCGCACGAGCCGCAGTCCGTGCTCGACGTACTCGATGACGCCCTCGGGATCGGCGTCGACGAGCACGATGTCGTACGACGCCTCGTTCATGCGGGGCAGTACCTCCGACGCACGCCCGGTGATGAACCGTGCCCGCGCGGGCGGGACCTTCGCGTCGGCGAAGGCCTTGCGCGCGGCGCCGAGGTGCTCGGGCTCGTTGTCGATGGTCGTGAGAGTCGCGCGCGGCGAGCCGTGGAGCAGCCACAGCCCCGAGACGCCCGCACCCGTGCCGATCTCCACGATGTTGAGCGCCTGTGACGCCGCTGCGATGACGGCGCACTGCGCGCCGACGGCGGGGCTCACCGGCGCCGCACCGAGCTCCAGCGCGTGCGCTCGCGCGCGCACGATGTGGTCGGGCTCGACGGTCGCCTCGTCGGCGAAGCGGTTGTTCGCGTGCTGATCGGCCATGGTCCTCCTCCTGCGACAGCCTACGGCCCGCAATCACGCCGCCCGCACAGGCACACGGCGGTAACCTGTGTGCATGTTCTTCGGCCTCACGATCGAGAAGCTCCTGCTGATCGGCGTGATAGCCGCATTCGTGGTCGGTCCCGAGCGGCTGCCGCGCTACGCAGAGGCGCTCGCACGCACGACGCGGCGCGTGCGCGACTACCTCCAGAACGCGAAGACGCGCGTCAAGGACGAGATGGGCGAGGACTTCGACGACATCGACTGGCGCACGCTCGATCCGCGCCAGTACGACCCGAGGCGCATCATCCGCGAAGCGCTGCTCGACGACCCGCCCATCGCGACCGTGAAAGCGGCGGGATCTGCGGCCGCGGTCACCTCACCCCTCACGCCGCCCGAGCCGCCGCGGCGCCTCGACGCGGGGGAGACGCCGCCCTTCGACGCCGAAGCGACCTGACGCCGCTGCGCCTGAGGGGCTCGTGGGTCACGAGGGCCGCAGCGGAAGCGACCGCCCGGCGAGCCCGCGCGGGCCGGAGAGCCTTTCTGCGAGGTGCGTGATCGCGATAGCCGCCGGATCGTCGGGATGCGCGACGACGACCGGTGTCCCCGCGTCGCCGTCCGCTCGCAGCTCGGGGCTCAGCGGAATCGACGCGACCACGGGCACCTCCTCTCCGTCGCGCGAAAGCGCCGCGGCGACCTCCGCGCCGCCGCCCGCTCCGAAGAGGTCGACCGTCGTCCCGTCGGGAAGCGTGAGGCCCGCCATGTTCTCGACGACCCCGACGACGCGCTGACCGGTCTGGCGGGCGACGAGTCCGCTGCGGATGGCGACATCGGATGCCGCGGCCTGCGGCGTCGTGACGACGACGACGTCCGCGTGCGGCAGCAGTTGACCGACCGAGATCGCGACGTCGCCCGTGCCGGGCGGCATGTCGAGCAGCAGCACGTCGAGATCGCCGAAGTACACATCGGTGAGGAACTGCTGCACCGTGCGATGCAGCATCGGCCCGCGCCACGCCACCGCGCCGAGCGGCTCGTCTGAGCGCCCACGGCGCAGGAACATCCCGATGGAGATCGTCTTCACGCCGTATGCGACGGGCGGGAGCATGAGGTCATCGAGGCGGGTCGGCTGCGGCGGCAGACCGTCGGCGTCGAGCAGGCCGAGCAGGCCCGGGATCGAGAACCCGTGCACGTCCGCGTCGACGAGCCCCACCGCGAGCCCGCGCGCGGCGAGCGCGACCGCGAGGTTGGCGGTCACCGTCGACTTTCCGACGCCGCCTTTGCCGCTCGTGACGGCGATGACGCGCGTGAGCGACTCCGGCCCGAACGGCATCTGCCGGGCGGGTCGCCCCGCACGCAGCTTCTCGGTGAGCTCGGCGCGCTCGGCGGGGGTCATGACCCCGACGGCGACCTCGACCGCGTCGACACCGGGCACCGACGCGGCGGCCGCGCGCACGTCGTTCTCGATGCGGGTGGCGGCGGGGCATCCGACGATCGTCAGGACGATGCCGACCTTTACCGTCCCGCCCTCGACGACGATGTCGCGCACCATGCCGAGGTCGGCGATCGGCCTCCGCAGCTCCGGATCGCTCACGGCGCCGACCGCTGCGCGCACGCGGGCCGCGAGCTCGTCGGTCATGTCGACCGGCCGGCGTCGCCGGCGTCGGCGCTCGGCTGGAGCTGCTCGAGGAGCGCCTTGAGCTCGGTGCGCAGCACGTCGCGCGTGATGACTTCGTCGCTCACCTCGGTGAGGGCCATGCGCAGCGCGACGATCTCACGCGCGAGGTACTCGGTGTCGGCGAGGTTGCGCTCGGCGCGCTGCCGGTCCTGCTCGATCTGGACGCGGTCACGGTCGTCCTGGCGGTACTGCGCGAGGAGGATGAGCGGCGCCGCGTACGACGCCTGCAGCGACAGCATGAGCGTGAGCGCCGTGAACCCGAATTCGGCCGAGTCGAAGCGGAGGTTCGGCGGGGCGAGCGTGTTCCACGCGATCCAGCTCGCGCAGAAGACGGTGAGCCCGAGCAGGAACGCGGGCGTTCCCATGTTTCGGGCGATCCACTCGGTGAACCGGCCGAAGCGATCGCGTGAGGGCTGCGCGGGGCGCGGCCCCAGGACGCCGGACCGCCCGAGCGGGGCATCCAGCGCTGCACGGCGGGTCGGACGGGCCATCAGCGCCTCCTCGGGATGCTCGCGGTGGTCGTGGGGACTTCGTTCTTCTCCTGGGACCGTTCGTCTTCGGCGTCCTGAGATCGCCAGTCGTCGGGCAGCAGGTAGTCGAGCACGTCGTCGACGCTGACCGCGCCCACGAGGCGGTGCGCCTGATCGACGACCGGCAGCGACACGAGGTTGTAGCTCGCGAGGAGGCGCGCGACCTCGGTGGCCGACGCGGTCGCGGGCACCGGCTCGAGCGTGTCGTCGATGATGGTGCCCAGGCGCTCGTGCGGCGGGTAGCGCAGCATCCGCTGGAAGTGGACCGTGCCCAGCAGCCGGCCGGTCGGCGTCTCGTACGGCGGAAGCGTCACGAAGACCGCCGCCGCGAGGGCGGGGTGCAGCTCGTGGCGACGGATGAGCGCGAGCGCCTCCGCGACTGTCGCGTCGGCCGACAGCACGATGGGCTCGCTCGTCATGAGGCCGCCCGCCGTGTCGGGGCCGTATTTCAGGAGGGCGCGCACGTCCTCTGCCTCTTCGGGCTCCATGAGGTCGAGCAGCTCCTCGGAGCGCTCCTCCGACAGCTGGCCGAGCAGGTCGGCCGCGTCGTCGGGCTCCATCGCGTCGAGGATGTCGGCCGCGCGCTCGTCGCCGAGCGCCTCGAGGATGTGGACCTGCTCCTCTTCGGGCATCTCCTCGAGCGCGTCGGCGAGGCGGTCGTCGGGGAGCTCTTCGGCCACCTCGATCAGGCGCTCCTCGGGCAGGTCGAGCAGGGTGTTGGCGAGATCGGCGGGCTTGAGGTCGGAGTAGGTCGCGATGAGCTGCTCGGCCGACTGGGCCTCGCCCGGAGTCTGCTGCTCGCGCACCTCGGACCAGTGCGCGAACGTCGTGGGACCCTTCGCGAACGGCGACGCGCTCGTCTTGGGGCGGCGCAGGAAGAGCTGGCCGACGTCCCACTCGCCCGCACGATTGCGCTCGATCGCGACGTCTTCGATGACGGCCGATCCGGATCCGTCCTTGAAGTAGACGCGGCGCCCGAGCAGCTCCGCCATGACCCGCACCTCGCCGCCGCGCTGCTGGAACCGCCGCACGTTGATGAGCCCCGTGGCGATGACCTGGCCGGTCGCGATTGAGGTCACGCGCCCGATCGACATGAACACGTGTCTGCGCCCCGGGATCTCGACCACGAGACCCACGACGCGCGGCGGATCGTCCTTGCGGTAGATCACGACGACGTCCCGCACCTTGCCGAGCCGGTCGCCGGCGGGGTCGAAGACCGAGCACCCGGACAGGCGCGCGACGAATACCCTCTGCGTGCTCACCCGTCCAGCGTAGTCCGGGGTCCGTGGGAGGATGAGGACATGAGCATGATGGGCGGTCGGTTTCCGCAGGGCCCTGAAGACACGGGTCAGACCGTGGCGAGCTTCCCCACTTACGAGGCGGCGCAGAAGGCCGTCTCGACGCTCATCGCGGCCGAGATCCCCGCGCGCGACATCTCGATCGTGGGCCACGACCTGCGCTCCGTCGAGCGCGTGACCGGCCGCCTGGGCTACGCGGCCGCTGCACGGTCCGGCGCGATCAACGGCCTGCTGCTCGGTCTCCTGTTCGCGGCGATCTTCGTGCTCGGTTCGCCGACGGTCCCGATCCAGGCCTTCGTGGGCGTGCTGTTCGTGGGCATCGCGATCGGCATGCTGCTGAGTCTCGTGACCTACTCGTTCGTGCGCCGCCGGCGCGACTACGCGTCGGTCATGCAGGTGGTCGCCGAGCACTACGAGGTGCACGTCGCCGCGTCGAGCGTCCACCGCGCGCGCCAGGTGCTCGGCACGACCGAGACCGTGGCTCCGCCGGTCGCGCCCGAGACCGACGAGCCGCCGCAGTACGGCCAGCGGGTCGCGCCTGCCGACGAGCCGCCGCAGTACGGCCAGCGCATCGTCGAGAGCGGGGCGGCCGAGTCCGATGAGGGCGGGGCGGATGCCGCATCCGCCGCACCCGAAGAACCCGGTGCGGGCGACGACCCGTCCGACGCGGGCGCATCCCGTGCGACCGACGAGCGCGGCGACCGCGCGTGAGCTCCGCTCCCGATGACGCGGCCGTCGAGGTCGCCGACTCGCGCATCCCGGTGGCGCTGCCCGCGGGGACGGCCGAGGTGTCGTGCGACCTGGAGCTTCCCGACGGCGAGCCGTGGGCCGCGGTCGCGGTCGCCCATGGCGCCGGCGCGGGGTACAGGCATCCGTTCCTGGTGGGCTTCGCGCGCGCCTTGCGCGACGAGGGGGTCGCGACGGTGCGGTTCAACTTCCCATACGTCGAGGCCGGACGACGGATGCCGGGACCGGCTGCACACGCGATCGTGACGTGGACGGCGGTCGAGGCCGCCGCACGCGAAGCCCTTCCGGGCGTGCCGTTCGTCGCAGCCGGCAAGTCGTACGGCGGACGCATGGCGTCGATGGCGGCTGCCGAGGGCGCGATCGCACCGGCGGCGCTCGTGTACCTCGGGTATCCGCTGCATCCGCCGGGGCAGCCCGAGAAGGACCGCTCGGCCCACCTGCCGCGGATCGCCGCACCGCAGTTGTTCGTCGAGGGCACGAACGACCCGTTCGTGGTGCCGCACGAGGGGCTCGAAGCGGCGGTCGCCTCGTGTCAGGACGCGACGCTCGAGTGGATCGACGGCGGCGGCCACTCGTTCGAGGTCAAGGGTCGCAAGCGGCCCGCCGATGAGGTCGGTGCGGGGCTCGCGCCCCTCGTCGCCGCGTTCGTGCGGCGCGTCGCGTCAGCAGGACGCGATCGCGCTGCTCGGGCGTGAACACCGCGGCTCGGATGACCTCAGCGCCCCGCCGCGTATCCCTGCATGCCGCGCGGGTTCGCCGCCGCCCACAGTAGGCCGGTCGAGGCATCCGTCCCCACCGCCGACACGCGGCCGAGCGTCCAGTCGCCCACGCGCGTCACAGCGTGCCCGCGCCGCTCGAGACCCTCGATGACCGCGTCGCCGAGGCGGTCCTCGATGACGGCTCCGGCGGGAGTCCATGTGCGGGGCCAGAACGACTCCGGCATCGCGGTCGTGTGCAGCGCGGGGGCGTCGATCGCCTCCTGCGCGCGGTAGCCGCCGACGAGCATGCGCAGCAGCACGAGCAGCTGCCACTGGTCCTGCTGGTCGCCGCCGGGCGAGCCGATCGCGAACCACGGCGCGCCATCGCGCAGCACGAGCGTCGGCGTGAGCGTCGTGCGCGGGCGCTTGCCGGGAGCGAGCGACGACGGATGCCCCGGCTCCAGCCACGTCATCTGCAGGCGCGTGCCCAGGCAGAAGCCGAGCGCGGGGATCGCCGGCGACGACTGCAGCCAGCCGCCGGACGGTGTCGCCGACACGATGTTGCCCCAGCGGTCGATGACGTCGATGTGGCACGTGTCGCCGCGCGTGCGGCCGCTCGTCGAGACGGTCGGCTCGCCGGTGCCGGCCGCGGCGGCGAATGCGTCCTTCGTGCGCAGCGGGGGGCGGAAGCCGTCGCGTCCGCCGAGGGCACCAGGCCGGTGCTCCGCGGACGCCTCGTCGCCGATGAGGGCGCGTCGCTCGGCGGCGTAGTCCTCCGACAGGAGGGCCTCGAGGTCGACGTCCGCGTCGCCGTACCACGCGTCGCGGTCGGCATACGCGAGCTTCTGCGCCTCGAGAATCGTGTGCGCACCCACCTCCTGCGAGGGGTCGAGGCGATCTTCGTCGAGCGGTTCGAGCATCCGCAGCGTCTGCAGCAGCGCCGGCCCCTGGCTCCACGGGCCGGCCTTCGCGATCTTCGCTCCACGGAACTCCGCCGTCACGGCAGGCTCGTACGACGCATCGAACGCGGCGAAGTCGTCGGGGGTGATGACGGCCGCATGTTCGCCGCCCTCCGAGTGCCGGTGCGGAGTCGACGGGAAGGCGGATGCCTCGTGCGCCACGACGCCCGTCTTCCACTCGCGCCTCGCGGCGTCGATGCGGGCGGCACGCCCGACGGGGCCGTCGTCGCGTACGGTGCACGACGCGTGGCACAGCCCGTCGAGCACGTCGGCGTAGGCCGGGTTGCGCACGACCGAGCCGGGCGCGGGAGGCTCCCCGTTCGGCATCCACAGCTCGGCGGAGGTCGGCCAGTGCTTCGTGAACAGCTCGGCGAGCTGGGCGATCGCAGCGGCCGCCTGCGGAAGAAGGGGCACGCCGTCCCGCGCGTACCCGATCGCGTACGACAGCACGTCGGCGAGCTCCCATGTGCCGTGGTCGCGCAGGAGCAGGAGCCACGCGTCGACGGCGCCCGGGACGGCGGCCGCGAGTCCGCCCGCGCCGGGCACGAGGTCGAGCCCTTCCGAACGGTAGTGCTCGATCGTCGCGCCCGCGGGCGCGGGCCCCTGACCCATCAGTACGGTCGGGGCGGGGTCGTCCGCGGTCGCGAAGATCCCCACGAGGTCTCCGCCGGGACCGTTGAGGTGCGGTTCGACGACGTGCAGTACGAAGGCGCCGGCGACCGCCGCGTCGAACGCGTTGCCGCCGCGCTCGAGGACCGACTGCGCGGTCGCCGTCGCGATCCAGTGGGTCGAGGCGGCCATGCCGAACGTGCCCGACAGCGTCGGCCGCGTCGTGAACGACGGGGGAGGGGTGTAGGTCACGGGCGCTTCGTCTCGCCGGGCTCGATCAGCGACCGCTCGACAGCCGCGCGACCCACTCCTCGACCTCGTCGGCCCTGCGGGGGATCGCGGCGGACAGGTTCACGGGACCGTCCTCGGTGATGAGGATGTCGTCCTCGATCCGCACGCCGATGCCGCGGTACTCCTCGGGCACCGTGAGGTCGTCGATCTGGAAGTACAGGCCGGGCTCGATCGTGAACACCATTCCCGGCTTCAGCACGCCGTCGTAGTACATCTCGCGCCGTGCCTGCGCGCAGTCGTGCACGTCGATGCCGAGGTGGTGGCTCGTCCCGTGCACCATGTAGCGCCGGTGCTGGCCGCCCTTGTCGGCGTCGAGCGCCTCCTCGGCGGTCACGGGGAGGAGGCCCCACTCCGCGACGCGCCGCGCGATGACGCCCATCGCGGTCTCGTGCACCGTGCGGAAGGTCACTCCAGGACGAGCCGCCGCGAACGCAGCATCCGCCGCTTCGCGCACCGTCTCGTACACGGTGCGCTGGATGTCGGTGAAGCGGCCGCTCACCGGGATCGTGCGCGTGATGTCGGCCGTGTACAGGCTGTCGACCTCGACGCCGGCGTCGATGAGGATCAGGTCGCCCGGCACGACGGCGCCGTCGTTGCGCGTCCAGTGCAGGTAGCACGCGTGCGGGCCGGAGGCCGCGATCGTGTCGTAGCCCTCCCAGTTGCCCTCGCTGCGCGCGCGCAGGTGGAACACGCCCTCGACGACGCGCTCACCGCGCGGGTGCTCGACGATGCGGGGCAGGTTCGCGACGATGTCGTCGAAGCCCCGGGCCGTCACGTCGACCGCGAGGCGCATCTGCTCGATCTCGTACTCGTCTTTGACGAGGCGCAGCTCCGACACGAAGCGCGTCAACTCCTCGTCCTCCTCGAGCACCACGTCGGCGTCACCCGACTCGAAGTCGTCGACGTGGGCGGTCGCGATGCCGAGATCGGATGCCACGCCCGCCAGCGCGGGGCGCGGGCCGATCCAGAACTCGCCGATCGAGGCATCCGAGTAGAACTCCGCCGTGGTGCGGTCGGCGCGCTCGCGGAAGTAGAGGGTGACGTCGTGGCCGCCTTCGTTGCGCGGGTCGAACACGAGCACCGAGCCGGGCTCGGCGTCGGAGCCCCATCCGGTGAGGTGCGTGAACGCCGAATGCGCGCGGAACGGGTAGTCGGTGTCGTTGCTGCGCTGCTTCAGGTCGCCGGCCGGGATGACGAGCCGCTTGCCGGGGAACGCCGCGGACACCGCGTCGCGACGCTTCGCCGCATACGGCGCCTGCTCGCGCTGCGGCGGGAGCGACTCGGGCCGGTCGGCCCATCCGGTCGAGATCGTGTCGAGGAATCCGCGCCCGAACGGCTGCCGCCGGTTGGTGGTGACCTTCTCCTCGGCCTGTGGTTCGGCCGTCGGCTCGGAGGTCGCGGAGTCGGTCTGCAGGAGGTCGGTGCCTGAGCCCGTCGAAGGGTCGCCTGTCGTGCTCATTCGTCCAGTCTCGCACGGACCCCCGGCGCGTCGTGAGGACGATCAGCCGGCGGGTTCCAGCTGCACGATGAGCGGCCGGTGGTCGCTGCCGGAGTCGTCCATCGAGCCGAGCACGAGCGAACCGGTCGCCGTCCAGTCGTCGGTCGCCATGACGTGGTCGATCGGCGCGGAGAGGAGCGGCGGCATCTCGGTCGTCCACGTGCCGACGGCGCCGTTGCCGCTCGCGGCGGCCGCGTCGTGGCAGCGGCCGAGTGTTCCGCCGTCCACGCCGAGGTCGGCCATGTGGTCGACCGTCGCGTTGAAGTCGCCCGCGACGATCACGTTCTCGACCGCGCACTGGTCGGCCAGCCACTGCAGGTCGTCGCGCCAGTGCTGCATGTAGCTCGGCCGCGGGGCGACCGCATGCGCGGCGACGACGATCGGACCTTCGCCCGAGATCGGCATCGCCACGGCGCTCGGGACGGTCGACGTGTTGCTCGTGCCGTTGCTCGAGGACTCGATGATCGAGTACTCGCCGAGCTCGGGCGAGATCAGCAGCGTCGTCGAGCCGGCATCCCACTCGGTCGCCGGGTTCTCGGTGTGATGCGCCCACATGCGGTGGCCGAGGTCGCGCATGATGAGCGCGACCTGTTCGCCGGTCTCGATCGTCGTCTCGGGAAGCGCGACGATGTCGGCGTCCATCGCGACGGCGATCCGCGCGATCGTCTCCGGCGGGGTTGCGGAGCCCGCGGTGTTCCACGTCATCACGCGCACGCTGGAGGCGGTCTTCTCCGGAAGC
>NZ_DASRXZ010000042.1:0-32132 GCF_035687345.1 Microbacterium sp. | reverse complement strand
GTGGGGGCCGTCGGGTGGGCGCAGCTCATGTTCGTGACGGACGACCTCGAGAGGTCGCTGCGCCGGTACGGGGAGTTGGCGAGCACGGCGCCCCGCGACACGACCGTCTTCCTCGTGACCGGCCAGCCTCGGCAGGGCATGGCGCAGCTGCAGCTGTACGGCATGGTCGACAACCCGGATGCCGACACCGTCGTCGCGCGGCTCACGCCGTTCCTCGAGCTCGGCATGCTCGCCGAGCAGCAGGTCGTCATGACGTCGTACGAGTCGGTGATGGCGATGGCGGCGGACGTGGGTCCCGAGGGGCAGCACGGGTACGGTGAGCCGCACTCGCGCTCGGCCTTCCTCGACGAGCTCACCCCGGAGTTCGCGCGCGACGCGGCCGAGATGCTCTCCACGGGCGCCGTGCACTTCTTCCAGTTGCGCGCGATGGGCGGTGCGATCGCCGACGTCGAACCGGATGCCACGGCCTTCGCCTTCCGCACGCCCGCATTCCACGTGACGGCTATGGGTGCGCGCGACGACCGGCTGAATCGCGCGTGGGCGCCGCTGCGCCGTCACACGGAGGGCCTCTACCTCAGTTTCGAGACCGAGCGCACGCCGCAGACGCTGCGCGACGCGTTCCCTCCGCGCGCGCTCGACCGCCTGCGCGAGCTCAAGCGCCGATACGATCCCCACAACCTCCTGCGCGACAACTTCAACATCGACCCCGCGGATGCGCCCTCGCTCGCATCCGACCAGACCCCCACGGAGGCCATCGCATGACCGACTACGGCCACGACCTTCTCTTCGGCACCTTCGTCACGCCGACCGCCAAGAACGCCGAGCACGTGCTCGACATGGCGGTCGCGACCGATCGTGCCGGCCTCGACCTCGTGACCTTCCAGGACCACCCGTACCAGCCTGCGTTCCTCGACACGTCGACCCTGCTCGCGTTCGCCGCCGCCCGCACCGAGAACGTGCACCTGAGCGCCAACGTCGCCAACCTGCCGCTGCGGCCGCCCGCCGTGCTCGCGCGCGCGGCGGCGTCGCTCGACATCCTGAGCGGCGGCCGCTTCGAGCTCGGCATCGGCGCGGGCGGATTCTGGGATGCGATCGCCGCGATGGGCGGGCGCAAGCTCACCCCGGGGCAGGGCGTCACCGCGCTCAAGGAGGCGATCCAGATCATCCGCGAACTGTGGGACGTCGACAACCCCGAGATCGTGCGCGTCGACGGCGAGTACTACACCGCGAGGGGCGCCAAGCGCGGCCCGCGGCCCGCCCACGACATCGCGATCTGGGTGGGGGCCTACAAGCCGCGGATGCTGGAGCTCACGGGCGCGATGGGCGACGGCTGGCTTCCGACGCTCGAGTACATCGAGGGCGGCCTTGCGCGCGTGCCCGATGCCAACGCGCGCATCGACGCCGCCGCGGCGGAAGCGGGGCGTGACCCGGCCGACGTGCGTCGGGTGTTCAACTTCATGCGCGTCGGCTTCGCGCCGAGCGAGCGGGGACTGCTCAACGGCCCGCCCGAGGCGTGGGTGGATCACATCGCCGACATGGCGCTCAACTACGGCGTCAGCGCGTTCATCATCGGAGGCGACGACATCGCGATGACCGAGCGCTTCGGCGCCGAGGTCGCTCCCGCGGCGCGCGAGCTCGTCGCGCGCGAGCGCGGACGCTGACCGCGACGCGAGGCGACCGCCCCCGGACGCTGAGCGAGGGAGCGGAGCGACCGAGACGAAGCGCCTCGTCGCTGGCGCTTCGTCTCGCTTCGCTCGCTCAGCGGCCGGGTGGGGGCTTCGCTCGCGCAGCGTCCGGGCGGGGGCTTCGCTCACTCAGCGACCGGGGGACGAGCATCCGGGTGGGCGCCGCCGGTGGCATGCTGTAACGCATGCAGCAACGACCCCTCGGACGCACCGGACGCGACATCTCGGCCATCGGCCTCGGCACGTGGCAGCTCGGCGCGGACTGGGGTGCGGTGACCGAGGACGACGCACGAGCGGTGCTCGCGGCATCCGTCGATCACGGCGTCACCCTGTTCGACACCGCGGATGTGTACGGTGACGGGCGCAGCGAGTCGATCATCGGGCGGTTCCTCGCCGAGCGGCCCGGGCACGGCATCACCGTCGCGACGAAGATGGGCCGGCGCCTGCCGCAGGTGCACGAGAACTACTCGCCCGAGAACTTCCGCGCGTGGACCGAGCGCTCACGCCGGAACCTCGGCGTCGACACCCTCGACCTCGTGCAGCTGCACTGCCCGCCGACGTCGGTGATCGAGGCCGACGCGACGTACGACGCCCTCGACGAGCTCGTCGCGGAGGGCGCGATCGCGGCCTACGGCGTGTCGGTCGAGACGTGCGCGCAGGCGATCGCGGCGATCGCACGCCCGAACGTCACGAACGTCCAGATCATCTTCAACCCGTTCCGGCTCAAGCCGCTCGACGAGGTGCTGCCGGCCGCTGCGGAGGCCGGCGTCGCGATCTTCGCTCGCGTCCCGCTCGCATCGGGGCTCCTCTCGGGCAAGTACACGAGTTCGACGACGTTCGCTGCCGACGACCACCGGACGTACAACCGTCACGGCGAAGCGTTCGACCGGGGCGAGACGTTCTCGGGCGTCGACTTCGAGGAAGGCCTGGCCGCGGCATCCGAGCTCGCCGAAGCCCTCCCCGAGGGAATCTCGCTGCCGGCCGCGACCCTCGCGTGGATCGCGTCGCGTCCCGGTGTCACGAGTGTCATCCCGGGTGCGCGCAACGTGCGTCAGGCGGAGTCGAACGCCGCAGCGGCGGACCTGCTGGACGGGGGTTTCGACCTCGAGGCGTTCGACCGCGTCGTGCACGACGTCTACGACCGGCGGCTGCGGAACGCGATCCACCCGCAGTGGTGAGGTCGCTCGCAGTTCACGCGGCGAGAGCGCGCGGGAGCCACAGCACGGCGGCGACGACGGCCGATCCGAGCAGCGAGACGCCCATCACGACCCCGATGGGATAGCTCGGCGCGAGCTCGCGCCGCTTCGCGAAGCGCGAGGCGAGGATGACCAGCACGAGCTGGCCGAGCGCGAGCACGACGAGTCCCCAGTCGCCGAGCAGGTACGCGAGGGGGACGAAGTGCAGCGCGACGATGACTGCGACCGCGAGCGGGATCGAGGCTTCGCGGCCCGTGCCCGTCAGGACGACCCACGCCACGACGGCGACGATGACCGTCGCGGCGAGGACGAGTCCGAAGATCTCCAGCCGGTCGTCGAGCATCGACTGCGTGCTCCAGAACCGCCACGTGGAGAAGCCGCCGACGAGGGCGCCGAGCACACTGAGCACGAGCCCGACACCGAGCCACGGGCGGGCGCGACGCGGCGGAGCCTCCAACGCCCACCAGAACCACACGGCGCCCAGAAGACTGAACCACCCCAGAATGAACACTCCGTCACGCAGGTAGTGCACGGGGGACACTCTATTCAGGGCGGCCCGTCCGATTCGATGGCGGACGGAGCGTCAGAGATCGACGCGCATCACGACGCGCCGCTTCGTCGGATGCGATACCTCGCGGAACCCCGCGGCCGCGAACGCGCCGACGGAGCCGACGCTCATCTCGTCCCAGATGACCTCCTTGCCCCCCGTGAGCAGCGGGTACCCCTCGATCGCCCGCGCACCGCGCTCACGCGCGTAGTCGACTGCTGCGGCGACCAGCTCGTACGTGAGGTGCCGGTGGCGGTAGCCCTTCCGCACGACGAGGCATGGGATCGCCCACACGGTGTCGTCGTCCTTGTTCTCGAACGGGCGCTCCTTCCACGGCACGGGGGAGCCGCGCACGCGGCCGTACACCCCCCGCCGGTCGACTGCGCACCAGCCGGCCGGCTCGCCGTCGAGGTACGCGACGAGTCCGATGGTCTCCTTCGCCCGCGGATCGCCGCAGTGCGTCTCCTCGCGGAAGATCGCCGCGCGCTCCTCGACGGGCAGGTGCCACCAGTCGCGGTCGCCCAGCCGCTGCCGTTCGCATTGGCATCGCCCGGCGGTGCCGGTGAGGATGGCCTGGAGGTCGTCCCACGACGCGTGGTTCGCGGGGACGATGCGCAGCTCGCCCTCCGACACCGCCTCCGCAGCGCGTGCGACCGGAGCGGGAGCATCCGGCGCATCCGCTGCTCTCGTATCGGGATCCTGTCGCTCCGACCCGCGCATGCGGTCAGCGTAGTCCCGCGTTCGGACACCGTGCCGTGCCCGGACGTGTCTCCCGCCCCGCGGTTTCGGGCAGGAGTATGGTGAGACGGTGCCTCTCCAACTCCGTGTCACGGTGGTCATCCCGTGCCGAAATGATGCGGAGTTCCTTGAGGAGTGCCTCAAAGCGCTCGACGCGCAGACCCGGCGCGCCGACCGCGTGATCGTCGTCGACAACGGGAGCACGGACGGCTCTGCATCCGTCGCCCGCCGTCACGGCGCGGAGGTGATCCGCGAGGAGCTCGTCGGCATCTGGCCCGCAGCTGCGCGCGGCTACGACGAAGCCATGGCCGACACCGACATCATCGCGCGGCTCGACGCCGACTCGCGTCCGCACCCGGACTGGATCGCGCGCATCGTCCGTGCGTTCGTCGCCGACCCGTCGCTGGGCGTGCTCAGCGGCGCATCCGAGTTCTACGGCGGCAACCGGCTCGTCAACCACATCGGCGACCACTGGTACGTGGGTCTCGGCCACCGCCTGATCCCGAAGTGGCTCGGCGTGCCGCTCGTGTTCGGGTCGAACTTCGCGATGCGCACGCGCGTGTGGGAGCGGGTGCGCGACAAGGTCGCCCGTACGAATCCGCGCGTGCACGACGACCTCGACCTCACGATCCGGCTGCGTCGCTCCGATGGCGTGCGCTACGACCCGCAGCTGCGCATGCCCGTGTCGGCGCGGCCCTTCAAGACGCCTGTCGCCATCGGCAAGCGCGTGTGGAAGGTGTTCCCGACGTTCGCCGTGAGCTGGCCCGAGGGTGCGCCCTGGCGCCGGCGCGACGACGGTGCGTACGCGGGGGGCACGTGGTCTCCCGAGCCGGCCGAGGAGTGGGCGACGGATGCCGACACCTGGACGGACGAGGACGGCTGGGCCCCCGCGGCCGGGCGCTGACACGACGAGCGCCGATGTCGGCGGGCGCGACTAGCGTGAAGTCGTGCGGTTCGAGTTCGAGGCCGAGATCTGGCGCTGGCAGGCGCGCAACGACGACGGCTGGCTCTTCGTGACGGTTCCCGAGGAGCTCAGCGCCGACATCCGCGAAGTGCCGCGCATGCCACGCGGCTTCGGGTCCGTTCGCGTGCGCGTGGGCATCGGCGCCACCGAGTGGACGACCTCGATCTTCCCGAGCGGCGACACGTATGCGCTCCCGCTCAAGAAGGCGGTGCGCAGGGCCGAGGGTCTGGAGCTCGGCGACGTCTGCACGGTGCGTCTCGAGACGGTCGATTGACGACAGGGCCTGACCGATGCCCGGACCCAGCGAGAGCATCGCGCTCGTGCTCGTCGTCGTCGCACTGCTCTATCTTGCGGTGGTCTCCGTCGTGCTCACGGTGATCGATCTGCGCACGCACCGCCTGCCGAACCGCATCGTGCTGCCGAGCTACATCGTGGCAGCCGTCCTCCTCACGTCAGCGGCGGTCCTCTCCGGCGACCTCGTCGCCTTGCTTCGCGCAGTCATCGGCATGGCGGCCCTGTACGTCTTCTACTTCACGTTGCGCCTGGTGCGACCGAGCGGCATGGGTGGCGGCGACGTCAAGCTCGCCGGCCTCATCGGCTTCTACCTCGGGTGGATCGGGTGGGGCGCGCTCGCGGTCGGCGCGTTCGCCGCGTTCCTTCTCGGCGGGCTTTTCGGCGTCCTGCTCCTTCTCGCCAGGCGGGCGGGCCGCAAGACGGCCATTCCGTTCGGGCCGTGGATGCTCGCCGGTGCGTGGATCGGTGTCTTCGCCGGTGAGGACCTGGGCCACTGGTACGCCGGATTGCTCGCGGTCGCCTGAGCGTCACGGCGCGGGGCTCTTCGCGGGCGAGGGAGAGGGCCGGGCGCGGGACGCGACGGGGGGTGTCGCTCGCACGGCGCCCGGCCCCGGTCTGAGAGGACGACCGGGCTGCGGGGGTCACGTGGTGACGCGCAGAACCTCCTCGGCCGTCGCATGGTGAGGGCCCGGCTTCGACGAGCGGTGGCGATGCGGAGGAACCAGTGCGGCCGGCGCGTCCGGCCGACGGCCCGTGCGCGCGGGCGTCCTTGCGAGTACCTTCACGGCAATCCCCAAATCCCCAGAAACAGGGGATCCCCATCCCCCCTGAACTCGATCATACGTGACGGCGCGGACAGCGGCATCCGCGACTCGCCTCGCGTCAAGCCCCCCGCGCGCCGAGCCTCGCCCTCGATAGCCTCTCACCATGGCCGAGGCAGAGACGATCCGCTCGCGCAACGTCCTCCAGCGCATCATCGCGTGGGCCCTGTCGCTCAAGATCGTCCGCGCGGTGCTCCATTACGTCGAGCACCGCGGACCGGCGTGGGCGGACTCCGTCACATACCGCACGCTGTTCAGCGTCTTCGCCGGTGTGCTGCTCGGCTTCTCGATCGCGGGGCTGTGGCTCGCGGGCAATCCCGCGGCGTGGCAGGCGCTCATCGACGGGGTCGATGCGGCGGTCCCCGGCCTCGTCGGCGAGGGCGGACTCATCGATCCCGACGACATCCAGGTGCCGGCCGGCCTCACGATCGCGGGCATCATCTCGCTCGTCGGTCTCGTCGGCGCGGCGATCGGCGCGATCGGCTCGCTCCGGGCCGCGTTGCTCGTCCTCTCCGACAAGGTCGTGGACGACCTCGCCTGGTACTGGGTGATCCTGCGCAACCTCGCCGTCGCGATCGGCTTCGCCATGGCGCTCGGCGTATCGGCCGCGATCACCTTCTTCGGGACGGCGGGAATCGAGCTCGTCGCAGGCTGGCTCGGGCTGCCGCCGGGGCATCCGGTCGTCGAGATCGCCGGACGCGGCGTCGCCGCCGTCGTCGTGTTCGCGCTCGACGCCGTCGTGATCGCCGTCCTGTTCCGCGTCCTGAGCGGCGAGCGCGTACCCGCTCGCGCGCTGTGGAGCGGCGCCCTCCTGGGTGCATTCGGACTCACCGTCCTGCAACAGCTGTCGGGTTTGTTCATCAGCGGTGCCGGCTCCAACCCGCTGCTCGCGTCGTTCGCGTCGCTGATCGCACTCCTGCTGTGGTTCAACCTGTCGGCGCAGGTGATCCTCATCGCGAGCGCCTACATCATCGTGGGTGCCGCCGAGCGCACCGACCGCGTGCGGGCCAAGTACGGCGCCGAGACGTTCGCGCAGCGGCGCCTGCGGCGCGCGGAGGACGCCGTCACCGTCGCGACCGAGGAGCTTCAGCTCGCCCGCGCGATGGAGGAGAAGGAACGGAGGGGACGATGACCGAGTGGGTGCCCGTGTACGGCGCCGCGCAGGTGCGCGCCGCTGAGCAGCCCGAACTCGAGAAGGGCGTGCCGCTCATGCTGTGGGCCGCGCGCGCCCTCGCGCAGGTCATCGCGGACGAGCTCGTCGACCCCGGAGTCACGGCGCGCACGGGCGGTCGGGACCTGCCCGGCGAGGCCGGTTCGCCGATCGTCGGGCGACTGCTCGTGCTCGCGGGCAAGGGCAACAACGGAGGAGACGCGCTCTTCGCCGCGGCGGCGCTGCTGCAGTGGCTGCCGCAGCGCGCCGGCGCTGACGACCCGCCCGCCGACGATCTCGCGATCGACGTGTTCTGCACCTCCGATTCCGCGCACGAGCAGGGCCTAGAGACGGCGCTCGCCGCCGGGGCACGGCGCGTCGACCTCGATCAGGTGAAGGCGGATGCCGCCGCCTACGACCTCGTCATCGACGGCATCCTCGGCATCGGCACGACCGGCGACCCCGCGCTGCGCGGCGCCGCGCGAGAGGTCGTCACCACGCTCCTGCCGGCGGTGCGCGCCGGGCACCCGCGCGTGATCGCGGTGGACCTGCCGAGCGGACTGCACCCCGATGAGGGGACCACCGCGGACGACGTCGTGCTTCCGGCATCCGTCACCGTCACCTTCGGCGCCGTGAAGCCCGGCCTCATCACCGCGCGAGGACCGGAGCTGAGCGGGGCGATCGTGTTCGTCGACTTCGATCTGCCTTTCGCGGAGGCGCCGCTCACGAGCGGTCCTGTCGCGTACGCGGTCGCGGGGCGCCCTCGTGACGCGGGTGCGTGAAAGCGCCGGGCTGAATCCAGGGTCGCGGCGCGTCCGCTGCCCCGCGAGCCCGTTTCCGCCCGGCGCTTTCACCGCGCGTAGAGCTCCACGAAGTTCTGCAGCATCCGCCCGGGGTGCATGACCGGCACCCGCCGCACGGCCGCGAGCACGAGGTCGAGCTCGTCGGGGGCGAAGTACCCGTAGTCGGCGTAGGCGTGGATGCGCGTCTCGATGCCCGGCAGGTCGAGCTCGGGGTGGAACTGCGTCGCGTACACATTCCTGCCGACGCGGAACATCTGCACCGGCGCGCCCTCCGACCGGGCGAGCAACGTCGCGTGCGGCGGAAGCGCGCTGATCGCCTCCTTGTGTCCTACGAAGGCCTCGAACCGCTCGGGGACACCGGCCAGCAGCGGGTCGGTCGCCCCCTCCGAGGTCATCTCGACGGTGACGACGCTGATCGGCTCCGAGTACGTGCGGTCGATCGTGGCGCCCTGATGCGCGCCGAGCGTGCCGATGCCGTAGCACGCGCCCAGGAACGGGAAGTCGCGCGCGACCACCTGATCGAGCAGGTGTGCGAACTCCGCCTCGACGCGCTGCTGCACGTCGGACTTGCGTTCGGGCGGGTCGGATGCGTTGAACGGACCGCCCCCGACGAAGATGCCCGACAGGTCGTCGAGGGCCAACTCCGGCATGGGTCCGGCCTCGAGGCGCACGCGCACGAGGTCGCGCTCATCGAGCCCGGTGGCGCGCAGGAACAGCGCGTACTCCTCGTCGGCGGGAACGTCCTCGGCGCGCGTCGCCAGCAGTACGAACGGCTTCACACGGTCACGTTATCCTCCGGTCGCTGAGCGAGCGAAGCGAGACGAAGCGAGACGAACGTCACGCCGCGTACGTCACGAGTCCCAGCTCGACCGGCGTCACGAGCTGCGGATGCTTCGGCACCACTCGCACGGTGTAACCGAAGGTTCCCGTGACGTCGAGCGGCAGCGTGCAGCCGAACGTCGTCACGCCGTCGTTCGTCTCGCCGGTGGGCGTGAGCGGATGCAGCGAGTGGTCGTCGGCGATGTCGTCGTCCTCGTCGGTGCGCCCGTACGCGAGCTGCACCTCGACGTCGTCGGCCGTGAGGCGCCCGAGCCGCACGCCGGCGCGCACTTCGAACGTGTCGCCCGCCTGCGCCTGCTGCGGGATGCCCGATCCGTCGACGCTGTCGACGCGCACCTCGGACCACGCGTCGCGCACGCGTGCGACGTAGGCCGCGAGCTCGCGCGCACCCGCGTGCGCGTCGGCACGCAGGGCCGCGTCGTGCTCGGCGGCGGGCACGTACAGCCGCTCGACGTACTCACGCACCATGCGGTCGCTCGTCGCCTTCTTGCCGAGGTCGGTCATCGTGTGGCGCACCATGCGCAGCCACGCGCGCGGCACGCCGCCTTCGCGCTCGTAGAACTTCGGCACGAGTTGGTGCTCGATCAGGTCATAGAGCGCGGATGCCTCGGCGTCGTCGCGCTCCTCGTCGCTCGACGCGGTGTCGGCGGTCGGGATCGCCCAGCCGTTCTCGCCGTCGAACCACTCGTCCCACCACCCGTCGCGGATCGACAGGTTGAGCGCGCCGTTGAGCGCCGCCTTCATGCCGCTGGTGCCACACGCCTCGAGGGGGCGCAGCGGGTTGTTGAGCCACACGTCGCAGCCGGGGTAGAGGGTCTTCGCGAGCGTGATGTCGTAGTCGGGCAGGAACACGATGCGGCCGCGCACATGGGGGTCGCGGCTGAACCGCACGAGCTGCTGGATGAGGATCTTGCCCGAATCGTCGGCGGGGTGCGACTTGCCGCCGATGACGATCTGCACGGGGCGCTCGGGGTCGGTGAGGATGCGCGTCAGCCGCTCGGGGTCACGCAGCATGAGCGTGAGGCGCTTGTACGTCGGAACGCGCCGCGCGAAGCCGATCGTGAGCACCTCGGGGTCGAGGGCGTCCTCGATCCACGCGGGCACCACGTTTCCGCTGTCTTCGACGGCCGCGACGAGCCGGCGTCGGGCCTCGCCGATGAGCTCGGTCTTCATCTCGCGGCGGATGCCCCACAGCTCTTCGTCCGACACGGCCGCCGCGTCGCGCCAGTCGTGGTTCGGCACGTGCGCGTCGCCGAACGCGCGCTCGCTGAGCCCCTTGAGCGCGGGATGGAGCCACGTCGGCGCGTGCACGCCGTTCGTGATCGAGGTGATCGGCACCTCGTTCTCGTCGACCCCCGGCCACAGCGAGCCGAACATGCGACGGCTCACCTGCCCGTGGAGGAGGGACACGCCGTTCGCGTGCTTGCCCAGGTGCAGTCCGAGGACGGCCATGTTGAACACGCCGGGGTCGCCGCCGGGGTACTCCTCGAGGCCGAGCGCGAGGGCGCGGCCCGCGTCGAGACCCGCGAACAGGCGGCTGCCGAGGTACGCCTCGATGAGGTCGCGAGGGAACCGGTCGATGCCCGCGGGCACCGGCGTGTGGGTGGTGAACACGGTGGAGGCCCGCACCTGCACGAGCGCCTCGTCGAACGCGAGACCGTCCTGCGTGATGAGCTCCGACATCCGCTCGAGCCCCTGGAAGCCCGCGTGCCCTTCGTTCGTGTGGTAGACGTCGGGCGTCGGATGCCCCGTGAGCCGGCACCACGCCCGCAGCGCGCGCACGCCGCCGACGCCCAGCAGGAGCTCCTGAAGCAGACGGTGCTCGCCGCCGCCTCCGTACAGGCGGTCGGTGACCTTGCGCAGCTCCTCGCTGTTGGAGGGCGTCTCGGAATCGAGCAGGAGGAGGGGCACGCGACCGATGTCGGCGATCCACACGCGCGCCGCGAGGCGGCGGTCGCCCGGAAGGTCGAGGACGATCTCGACGGGTGCGCCCGATTCGTCGCGCAGCAGCGTGAGGCCCAGGCCGTAGGGATCGAGCAGCGGGTAACTCTCGCGCTGCCAGCCGTCGTCGCCGATCGACTGCCGGAAATAGCCGGCGTGGTAGAAGAGGCCCACGCCCGTGAGCGGGACGCCGAGGTCGGAGGCGCTCTTGAGGTGGTCGCCCGCGAGGATGCCGAGGCCGCCCGAGTACTGCGGCAGGGATCCGTCGACGCCGAACTCGGGGGAGAAGTACGCGATGTGCTGCGGCTTCGGGCCATCGAGGTGCTGATACCACCGCTCGCCCTCGAGGTAGGCGGTCAGGCGCTCGTCCTCGGCGCGCAGGCGCGCGAGGAAGTCCTCGTCGTGGGCGAGCTCGTCGAGCCTCCGCTGCCCGAGCGCGCCGAGCATGCGGGCGGGGTTCTCGCCGATCTCGCGCCACAGGTCGGGATCCATCGAGGCGAAGAGGGCGTGCGTCGCGCGACTCCACGACCACCGCCAGTTCGAGGCGAGCCGGTCGAGCGGGGCCAGTGCGTCGGCGAGGACGGGACGAACGGTGAACGTGCGGATGGCCTTCACCCGACGAGTCTATAGACGCTGTCGCAGGGCTCTTGAACGGCTCGGGGCCCGCGCGCGGCGGGCCGGCCGCGCCTCCGTCGCCCGGTGCGGGAAACCCCGGCGCGCCGCGGAATCGCGTGATGACCGATGGGGGAGGTGCGGACTAGGCTCGGCACATGGCCATCGCACGACTCCACGGGGGCCCGCTCGACGGGCAGCTGCTTCCGCTCGAACGCCCCGACCTCGACTCGCTCATCGTCCCCTACGGCGAGGGCCAGGTCGTCTATCGACGACAGGGCGATCTCGCCAAGACGGGCACGTCCGACGGGCCGACCGAAGCCGAGTTCTGGTTCATCGAGGCCACCGACGAGATCGGACCCTCCAACGACGACTGACGACTTCACGCACGACCGGCCGCACGACACGGACGCACCGGCGCGCTCGGTCGAGCTCGAGGTGAAGTTCGACGTCGCGGCCGACACCCCGCTGCCCGATCTCGAGTCGCTGCCGGGGGTCGCCAGCGTCTCGACGCCCGAGCCGCGTGAGCTCGACTCCCGCTACTTCGACTCCGAGGAGTACGCGCTGGGCCGCGCCGGCTACGCCGTGCGCCGTCGCACGGGCGGGCCCGACGAGGGCTGGCACATCAAGGGGCCGCGAGACGCCGAGGGCGCGCGCGTCGAGCTGCACTGGCCGCTCGGTGCCGAAGGTGAGATTCCGGATGCCGTGACCGCCGCCGTTGCGCACGTCTCGGCCGCGCAGCTCACGTTCATCGCCCGCATCCTCAACAGCCGCATCGCGTACTACCTTTTCGACGCGCGTGGGGGAGTCGTGGCGGAGTTCGTCGACGACCGCGTCACCGCGACCGACGTCCGCCGCGACCGGAGCGAGTCGTGGCGCGAATGGGAGTTCGAACTGGGACCCGCTGCGCCGGCGGACGCCGAGGAGCGGGCCCGCCTCTTGAACGCTGCAACCGAGGCTGTCGCCGCCGTGGGGGGCCGGGTCGCGGCATCCGATTCGAAGCTCGGCCGCGCTCTCGGCCTCTGACCTCCGTTCGACGAAGGGGCGGCGCCTGGCACGACGAAGGGGCGGCGCCTGACGGCACCGCCCCTTCGTCGTGAGTTCGGATCAGAGGTTGATCATGTGACCCACGAGCCCGTGGAAGCCCTCCTGCAGCGCCTCCGACAGCGTCGGGTGGGTGTGCACGTTGCGCGCCGCCTCGAGTGCTGTGAGGTCCCACTTCTGCGCGAGGGTGAGCTCGGGGAGCAGCTCCGACACGTCGGGGCCGATGAGGTGGCCGCCGAGCAGCTCGAGGTGCTCGCCGTCGGCGATGAGCTTGACGAAGCCGACGGGCTCGCCGAGTCCGTTCGCCTTTCCGTTCGCCGAGAACGGGAACTTCGCGACCTTGACGTCGTAGCCCGCGTCGCGCGCCTGCTGCTCGGTGAGGCCGAACGACGCGACCTGCGGGGAGCAGAACGTCGCGCGCGGCATCATGCGGTAGTCGCCGAGCGGCATCGTCTCGGCCTTGCCGATCGTCTCGGCGGCGACGACGCCCTGCGCCTCAGCCACGTGAGCGAGCTGCAGCTTCGCGGTGACGTCGCCGATCGCGTAGATGTGCGGCACGTTCGTGCGCATGTAGTCGTCGATCTCGATCGCGCCGCGGTCGGTGAGCGTGACGCCGGTGGTCTCGAGGCCGAAGCCCTCGACGTTCGGCGCGAAGCCGATCGACATCATGACCTTGTCGGCGTCGATCGAACCGGCGTTGCCGTCCTTGTCGGTGTAGGTCACCGTGACGCGGTCGCCGTGGTCGGTGACGGTCTCGACCTTCGTCGAGGTGAGGATGTCGACGCCGTACTTCTTGTACTGGCGCGTGATCTCCTTCGAGACGTCTTCGTCCTCATTCGGGAGGGCGCGATCGAGGAACTCGACGATCGTGACCTTCACGCCGTAGTTGACCATGACGAACGCGAACTCCATGCCGATCGCGCCGGCGCCGACGATGACGATCGACTTCGGCAACTCGCGCGCGAGGATCTGCTCCTCGTAGGTGACGATGTTGCCGCCGAGCTGCACGCCCGGGAGAAGCCGCACGCGCGAGCCCGTCGCGATGATCGCGTTGTCGAACGTGACCGTCTCGGTCGAGCCGTCGGCTTTGGTCACCACGATGGTGTTCGCGTCGGTGAACGCCCCGCGACCCTCGTACTCGGTGACCTTGTTCTTCTTCATGAGGAAGTGGATGCCCTTGACGTGCGTCTCGGCCACCTTGCGGCTGCGGTCCCACGCGACGCCGAAGTCGAACTGCACGTCTCCCGAGATGCCGAACAGATCCGCCTTGTGCAGCACCTGGTGCGCGAGGTCGGCGTTCTTCAGCAGTGCCTTCGAGGGGATGCATCCGACGTTCAGACAGACGCCGCCCCAGTACTTCTCTTCGATGATCGCGACCGTGAGGCCGAGCTGGGCGGCGCGGACGGCGGCCACATACCCGCCGGGCCCCGCGCCGAGGATGGCGACGTCGTAGTGAGGCATGACTTCCAGCCTAGTGGTCGGCGGGCGGCTGGGAGCCGGGGTCGCCTGTGCCCACCCCGCGTTCGCGCAGAGCGTTCTCGCGCCGGGCGCGCGAGACGAGGAGGTAGATCACGGCACCCCCCACGGCGATCACGAGGACTCCGAGCAGCACCCACGGCCAGACGTCGCCGAACGTCGAGTCGCCGTCGTCGCTCGGTGCGGGAGTCGTCGCCTCGGGCGTGGGGGTCGGAGTCGTCGTGGCCGGCGTCGACGGCTCGGTCGTCGCGGTGCCGGTCGGCGTGGGCGCCGGGGCAGCGGCGACCGTGAACGTGTACTCGCCCGAGATCGGGTGGCCGTCGCTCGAGACGACGCGCCACAGCACGCGGATCTCGCCGGATGCGCCGGATGCCGTGTCGAGCGCCTGCGTGACGGTGTTCTCCTCGACGACGGGCTCGCCGTCGGCGATCGAGGCCCCCGCGCCGTCGACGACGTCGACGGCGGTGGCGCCGGCCTCGGGGGACAGCACGCCGCTGAACACCAGCCGCACCTCGGCGGGAATGGCCTCGACGCTTTCATCCGCTGCCGGCGCGGCGGAGATGAGCTCGTCATGCGCTGCCGCGGGTGGGGCGACGAACGCGAGCGAGCTCAGCGCGACGAGGCTCGCGACGACCGTCGCCGCCCATCGTGCGGCCGGAGAGGAACGCCGTTTGTGAACTTCTCGTGACAACACGACTTCGAGCCTAGCCCGGGGGTGTTGTGCGCCGTGCCACGGGCCTACGATGCCGTCAGGCGGGGTGCTCCTGCCCCGCCGAAGCGACGACGAAGACGGAAGCGAGGTGCGGGAGATGGACGCCATGATGATGGACGCCATGTCGAAGGACATGATGTCGATGCCGGGCATGGAGACGATGGACATGTCCCTGCTGCAGGCCTGTATGGACGCCTGCTCGGCATGTGAGCAGGCGTGTACGGTGTGCTCGACCCAGATGATGTCGTGCGCCCCCGCGTGCATGAACTGCGCGGACATGTGCAACACGATGATGCGGGCGATGCTGCGGATGCAGGGGATGACGCCCGCCACCATGGTGGCCATGCTCGACGCGTGCATCGCCATGTGCCAGCAGTGCATGGACGAATGCATGGAGCATGCCGACCACAGCGACGTGTGCCGCATGTGCGCGCAGTCGTGCAAGGCGTGCATGGACGCGTGCAGCAAGCTGCGGGAGTCCATGGTCGCCGCTGCGTGACGAGGGCGGCGGCGCCAGTCCGGCGCCGTCAGCGGAGGACGTTGAACCGCGCCGCGCCCGCGGCGAGGACGTCGTAGCGTCCGTGCAGGGCGACCGGCGTGCCCTCCGAGACCGCGGATGCCGCGCCGGCCCCGCTCCACACGACGATGCGCGTCGCGTCGTCGATCGTGCGCAGCGTGAGGGTGCCGGCCGTGGCATCCGTCTTCTCGACGATCGCGTCGACCCACTCGGACGGGGTCGCGGCCGCGAGCCGTGCCTGGATGAGATGCAGCGCGTGCCCGGGCGCGAAGGTCGAGCATGCCCCGCCGTGGACGCACATGCACGCCGGACGCTCACGCACCTCGAGGGGCGGAAGGTGGCTGTGCGGACTCGACACGACGGGTCTCCTGTCAGTAGGTTCGATTACCCCGCCCAGGCTAGGGGGGACGGGAGCGGCCGGCATCTCGAGCCGACACACGCCGAAACATTGCGCGGCGGTGACGGTGGACCGCTCACCGGAAAGGCGCGTTCCGCTCTTTCGGCGGACGACCTTTCGGATAGGCTTGGACGCCAGAGGAGGAGCACGTGGACGACATTCGCCGACCCGACTCGGGCGAGATCCGACGGGCTGCGGGCGGGAGCGGCGAAGCCGGCTCCGCCGATCGTGCAGCCGACACGACGCAGACCTTCGGGCATGACTCGGATCTGTCGTTCGTGCCGTTCGGCAGCGACCTGACCGATGCCGAACTCGACGCGATCGATGCACTGCCCAGCGGCGCCGCGATCCTGATCGTGCGCTCCGGGCCCACGGCCGGCGCGCGATACCTTCTCGACACCGACGTCACCACGATCGGCCGCCACCCCGAGGCCGACATCTTCTTCGACGACGTGACGGTCTCGCGTCGTCACGCCGAGGTGACGCGCACCGGCACCGCCTTCGAGATCGTCGACCAGCGGTCGCTCAACGGCACGTATGTGAACGGCGAGCGCGTCGACCGCGGCCGGCTCACGAACGGCTCCGAGGTGCGGATCGGAAAGTTCCGCCTCAACTTCTTCGTCTCACCGGCCGACCTGGCACAGGCTGCGGACGCGTGATGTCAGGCGCCAACGCCCGCGAGCGCGCCGCGCCCGCGGGCCTGCTGAGCATCGGTCAGGTTCTCGCGCGGCTCGGCCCGGAGTTCCCGACTCTGACCTCGAGCAAGCTGCGCTTCCTCGAGGTGCAGGGCATCGTGTCGCCCCTTCGCACCGAATCCGGCTACCGCAAGTTCTCTCAGGCCGACCTCGAGCGGCTGCGCCTCGCTCTCACGCTCCAGCGCGACCACTACCTGCCGCTGAGCGTCATCCGCGAGTATCTCGAAGACCTCGACGCGGGCCGCGACCCCGCGACGCCGACGGTGCCTCCGCCGCCGTCGATCGTGCCGGCGCCGCGCCGCTATCGGCGCGAGGAGCTGCTGTCGGCCGCGGGTGCCGCGCCGCAGCTGCTCAATGACGCGATCAGCACCGGCGTGATCCCGGGCGGCGAGACGTACACCGAGCAGTCGCTGGCGATCCTGCGCGCGCTCGTCGCACTCGATCGGCACGGCATCGAGCCGCGCCACGTGCGCACCCTGCGGCAGAGCGCGGAGCGCGATGTCGCTCTCGTCGAGTCGGCGCTCGCGCCGCTGCTGCGCCGCACCGACTCGTCGTCGCGGGCTCGCGCGAGCGAGCTCGCGCCCGAACTGACGCGTCGGCTCGACGAAGTGCGCGCGATCTTCGTCCGCTCGGCGCTGGAGCGTCTGCTGTCGTGATTCGGGCCCGTCCGGGCGACACGTCGGCGACACACGTCGGATGTCGTTGCCCGAGGACCGGGGCTGATCTAGCGTTGAACCATCGGGATCCACGAGGGGGGATTGCGTATGACCGCACCGGAAGCGGCTGACGAACCACGTTTCGTCGCCGATCTCCTCTTCACCGACGGCCTCCCGGCGATGGATGACGAGGTGGGCTACCGCGGAGCGGTGGCGGCCCGTGCCGCGGGGATCACGTACCGCCAGCTCGACTACTGGGCCCGCACCGAGCTCGTCGAGCCGACCGTGCGCGGCGCGAGCGGCTCAGGATCGCAGCGCCTTTACGGATTCCGCGACATCCTCGTGCTGAAGCTCGTGAAGCGCCTGCTCGACACCGGCATCTCGCTCCAGCAGATCCGCACGGCGGTCGAGCAGCTGCGTGCCGCCGGCATCCGTGATCTCGCCGGAACGACGCTCATGAGCGACGGCGCGTCCGTTTATCTGTGCACGTCGAACGACGAGGTCATCGACCTCGTCAGCCGCGGGCAGGGCGTGTTCGGCATCGCCGTCGGGAAGGTGCTGCGCGAGGTCGAGTCGACTCTCGTCGAGTTCGATCCGCAGACGGTCGACGCGGTCGACGAACTCGCGGCCCGTCGCGCCGCGCGCTCGGCCTGAGTCGGATCACGACCCGGCGCCGACCGCTCGGAGCGGCGCCGGATCAGACGGTCGCGGACGTCTCCGTCACGGTCGCCGCGTCGTTCGTCTCGTCCATCGCACGGCTCACACCGTCGATTCGCCCGAGAGCCTGATCGAGGTCGGCGATGAGGTCGTCCGGGTCCTCGAGTCCGATCGACAGCCGCACGAGGCCCGCGCCGGGCTTCGCGGCGGCCGCCACCGGGCGGTGGGTGAGCGAGGCCGGATGCTGGATGAGCGAGTCCACGCTGCCGAGCGACACCGCGTGCGTGAAGATGCGGACGTTCGACGTGAGGGTGACGGCGGCGTCGTAGCCGCCCTCGAGCTCGATCGAGACCATCGCGCCGGGGCCGTCCTGCTGCGTGCCGATGAGGCCGTGCGGGTCGGCGCCGGGAAGACCGGGGAAGTGGACGCGCGCGACCTGCGGGTGTCGCGCGAGGTGCTGGGCGACGCGTGCGGCGCCCGCCTGCTGGGCGCGCATGCGCACCGGGAGCGTCGACAGTCCGCGATGCAGCAGATACGCCGCGAGCGGATGCAGGATCGCTCCGGTGATCGCACGGGTTCGGCGCAGGGCCGCGGCGGTCTTCGCGTCGCACGCGACGACGCCGCCCACGACGTCGCCGTGGCCGCCGAGGTACTTCGTGGCGCTGTGCAGCGCCATCGCGGCGCCGAGGTCGAGCGGGCGCTGCAGCACGGGCGTCGCGAACGTGTTGTCCACGACGACCGGCACGTCGCCCGCGGCCGCGACGATCGCGCGGATGTCGACGAGCTCGAGGGTCGGATTCGCGGGCGACTCCACGATCACGAGTCCCGTGTCGGGGCGCAGGGCGTCCGCGATGCCGTTGGCAGTCGTGAAGGTCGTCTCGGTGCCCAGCGTCTCGGCGTCGAGGAGATGATCGGTGCCGCCGTACAGCGGACGCACGGCGACGACGTGGCGACGCTCGCGGGGAAGCGACAGCAGCACGGCCGTGATCGCCGCCATGCCCGACGAGAAGGCGACGGCCTCTTCGGCGTGCTCGAGCTTCGCGAGGGCGTCCTCGAACCGGCCGACGGTCGGGTTCCACAGGCGCGCGTACACGTTCGAGCCGCCGTCGAAGGGGCGGCCGCCTGTCGCGAGCACTTCGTACGAGAGCCCGCCGAGCTCCACGTCGGGAAGCGGACTCGTCGACGAGAGGTCGATCGGAAGAGCGTGCACGCCCATCGACGCGAGGTCTTCGCGGCCGGCATGCACGGCCACGGTGTCGGGGTGCAACGTCGTCGGTGCCATGCACTCATCGTCGGCGATCATTCGACGTTTCGCAATCGACACCGTACGTTCCACGGTGCACACTGTATTTCCATGAAGAATCTACGATCTGGGGCATCCGAATCATGACGCCGCCGAAGAATCCGCACACCGCTCCACCGGCCCTGGACGGGACCGACCGCGCCATCCTCGAGGCCCTCACGGCGGACGGCCGGATGACGAACGCGGCGCTGGCTGCGCGCGTCGGCGTCGCAGAGTCCACGTGCGCGAATCGTGTGAAGGCGCTGCGGGAGTCAGGGGTCATCGCGGGCATCAGCGCGAGGGTCGATCCGGCCGCGGTCGGGCGCCCCATCCAGGCCGTCGTGCGCGTGCATCTCGCAAGTCACAACCGCGCTCACGTGAACGAGCTGTTCGACCGCCTCGTCGGGATTCCGGGAGCTCTCTCGGTGATCCACGTGGCCGGTGACGACGACTTCGTGCTCCTCGTGGCGGTGCCGAGCCCGCAACGGCTGCGCGACCTGATCCTCGAGCACATCACGATCCATCCGGCCGTCACGAAGACCGAGACGCAATTGGTGTTCGAGGTGCGCGACGGAGCGGGCGTGCTCGGCCCGCTCTAGAACGACTGCTGCGCGCGCACCTCGCCCGGCGTCGCCGGGGTGGGGATGCGGCCCGTCCGCATGACGCGGTCGAGCAGCGCATCGAAGTCGGCCGCGAGCTCCTGCGCGGAGTCGCCGGGCCAGATGTGAAGGGGCTTGGCGGCGCCCTGCGCCTGCTGGAGCGACGTGCGCTCGGGCAGCTGCGGCGAGAGCACGAGCGGGCCGAACATGTCACGCAGCTCCTTGATGCGGAACTGGTGCTCGATCGACTGCGGACGCACGCGGTTGACCACGAGGCCGAGCGGCTGCAGGCGGGGGGAGAGGCCGCGGCGGATCTCCTCGATGGCGCGCAGTGCGCGGTCGGCGGCGGCCACGGAGAACAGGCCCGGCTCGGTGACGACGATCACCCGGTCGCTCGCCGCCCACGCCGTGCGCGTGAGGGCGTTGAGCGAGGGGGCGCAGTCGATCAGCACGAGGTCGTAGTCGGCCTCGATCGTCGCGAGCGCCTCTTCGAGCTTCCACACGTCGCGCACGCTCGGGTGCGGACCGTCGAAGTTGATGGCGGACGGGCTGCCGATCATGACGTCGATCGTGCCGGGGTGGACCTTCGCCCACCCGCTGGAGGTGATCGCCTGACGGACGACCTTCTCCTTCGGATTCGCCAGCACATCGGCCACGTTGAGGCGGCCGGCGACCTGGATGTCCATGCCGGTGGAGACGTCGGACTGGGGGTCGAGATCGACCACGAGCGTGCGCACTCCTCGCGCGAACGCGGCGGAGGCGAGGCCCAGAGTGACAGTCGTCTTGCCGACACCGCCTTTGAGCGAGCTCACGGAGAGTACGTGCACAAGGCACTACGTTACCGTCCCCTAGGCTGTGAGCACACTCAGCCATACCGGCGGCTGGGTCTCGGCCGGATCCTGCGCGAGGTGCGAATGTTCAAGAAGATCCTTGTTGCCAACCGAGGTGAGATCGCCATCCGGGCTTTCCGCGCGGCTTTCGAACTGGGTGCGAGGACCGTCGCGGTGTTCCCGTTCGAGGATCGAGGGTCGCTGCACAGGCAGAAGGCGGACGAGTCGTACGAGATCGGCGAGCACGGGCATCCGGTGCGCGCGTACCTCGACGTCGACGAGATCATCCGCGTCGCGCTCAAGTCCGGCGCCGATGCGATCTACCCCGGCTATGGCTTCCTCTCCGAGAACCCCGACCTCGCCGCGAAGGCCGCCGAGAACGGAATCACGTTCATCGGGCCGCCCGCGAAGGTGCTCGAGATGGCGGGCAACAAGGTCACGGCGAAGGAGCACGCGGTCGCCGCGGGCGTGCCGGTGCTGCGCTCGACGGATGCCTCGGACGACGTCGACGCCCTCGTCGCGCAGGCCGAGGAGATCGGCTTCCCGATCTTCGTGAAGGCCGTCGCCGGTGGCGGGGGCCGCGGCATGCGGCGCGTCGAGACCCCCGAAGACCTGCCGCCTGCGATCGCTGAGGCGATGCGCGAAGCGGGCGCCGCGTTCGGCGACCCGCGCGTGTTCCTCGAGCAGGCGGTCGTGCGTCCGCGGCACATCGAGGTCCAGATCCTGGCGGATGCCACGGGCGAGACGGTCCACCTCTTCGAGCGCGACTGCTCGGTGCAGCGCCGCCACCAGAAGGTCATCGAGATCGCTCCGGCGCCTAACCTCGACCCGGCGATCCGTGATGCGCTCCACGCCCACGCCGTCGCGTTCGCGAAGTCGATCGGCTACGTCAACGCGGGCACGGTCGAGTTCCTGCTCGAGACCGCGGGGCCGCGCACGGGCGAGGTCGTCTTCATCGAGATGAACCCGCGCATCCAGGTCGAGCACACCGTCACCGAAGAGGTGACCGACGTCGACCTCGTGCAGTCGCAGATGCGCATCGCGGCGGGGGAGACCCTCGCCGACCTGGGACTCCATCAGGAGAGCATCCACCTCCGCGGAGCCGCGCTGCAGTGTCGCATCACGACGGAGGACCCCGCCCAGGGCTTCCGCCCCGACACGGGCCGCATCACCACCTATCGCTCGCCCGGCGGCGCCGGCATCCGTCTCGACGGCGGCACGACCGCCGCGGGGTCGCAGATCAGCCCGCACTTCGACTCGATGCTCTCGAAGCTCACGTGCCGCGGCCGCGACTTCCCGGCGGCGGTCGCCCGTGCGAAGCGCGCGCTCGCCGAGTTCCGCATCCGCGGCGTCGCGACGAACATCCCGTTCCTGCGCGCGGTGCTCGACGAGCCTGCATTCGTCGCGGGCGACGTCAGCACGTCGTTCATCGACGAGCGGCCGCAGCTGCTCACGAGTCATCCGTCACGCGATCGGGCCACCAAGCTGCTCAACTGGCTCGCCGACGTCACCGTCAACCGCCCGTACGGCGAGAAGCCCATCATGGTGTCGCCCGGAAGCAAGCTGCCCGAGATCGACCTCGCCGCGCCCGTCCCGCCGGGCAACCTCGAGCGCCTGCGCGAGCTCGGCCCCGCCGGATTCGCGAAGGCCCTGCGTGAGCAGACGGCTCTCGCGGTCACCGAGACGACGTACCGCGACGCGCACCAGTCGCTGCTCGCGACGCGCGTGCGCACGCGCGACCTCGTGCGCGTCGGCCCGCACGTCGCGCGCATGACCCCTGAGCTGTTCTCGATCGAGGCGTGGGGCGGTGCGACCTACGACGTCGCGCTGCGGTTCCTCGCGGAGGACCCGTGGGAGAGGCTCGAGGCGGTGCGCCAGGCGATGCCGAATATCCCGATCCAGATGCTGCTGCGCGGCCGCAACACGGTCGGCTACACGCCGCGACCCGTCGAGGTGACGGATGCGTTCGTGAAGGAGGCCGCCCGCACCGGTGTGGACATCTTCCGCATCTTCGACGCGCTCAACGACGTCGACCAGATGCGCCCCGCGATCAGCGCCGTGCTCGAGACCGGCACCGCGGTCGCCGAGGTCGCCGTGTGCTACACCGCCGACTTGCTCGACCCGGCCGAGCGCCTGTACACGCTGGACTACTACCTGCGCCTCGCCGAGCAGATCGTCGAGGCGGGCGCCCACATCCTCGCGATCAAGGACATGGCGGGCCTCCTGCGCCCGGCCGCCGCGGCGAAGCTCGTGACGGCGCTGCGCGAGCGGTTCGACCTTCCCGTGCACCTGCACACGCATGACACGGCCGGCGGGCAGCTCGCGACCCTGCTCGCGGCGAGCGCCGCGGGAGTCGACGCGGTGGATGCGGCGGCCGCGCCGCTCGCGGGCACGACGAGCCAGCCGTCGCTCTCGGCGCTCGTCGCGGCCCTCGCGCACACCGATCGCGACACGGGCATCAGCCTTCAAGCCGTGAGCGACCTCGAGCCGTACTGGGAGGCGGTGCGCCACCTCTACCGTCCGTTCGAGTCGGGTCTTCCCGGCCCCACCGGCCGCGTGTACCACCACGAGATCCCGGGCGGACAGCTGTCGAATCTGCGACAGCAGGCGATCGCGCTCGGTCTCGCCGACGACTTCGAGCTCATCGAGGACATGTACGCGGCGGCCGACCGCATCCTGGGGCGCATTCCGAAGGTCACGCCCTCGTCGAAGGTCGTCGGCGACCTCGCGCTCGCGCTCGTCGCGGCGAAGGCCGACCCGGCCGACTTCGAGCAGAACCCGCAGAATTACGACATCCCCGACTCGGTGGTCGGGTTCATGGCGGGAGAACTGGGCGATCTTCCGGGCGGCTGGCCCGAGCCCTTCCGTTCGAAGGTGCTCGCCGGACGCAGCGTCTCCATCGACATCCCGCCGCTGAGCGCCGAGGAGCAGGAGGGCCTCGCGGGCGACGCCGCCGACCGGCGCCGCACGCTCAACCGTCTCCTGTTCCCGGGGCCGGCGAAGGAGTTCGAGCACAACCGCGAGACGTACGGAGACCTCTCGGCGCTCGGCACGCCGGACTACTTCTACGGCCTCAAGCCCGGTGAGGAGCACGTCGCCGAGATCGACCCGGGCGTACAGCTGTACGTCGGACTCGAGGCGATCGGCGAGCCCGATGACGGCGGCATCCGCACCGTCATGACGACGCTCAACGGCCAGCTCCGCCCCGTCTACGTGCGCGACCGCTCGATCAAGGTCGAGAAGGCCGCCGCCGAGAAAGCCGACACGAGCAAGCCGGGCCAGGTGGCGGCGCCGTTCTCGGGCGTCGTGACGCTCAAGGTCGAGGTCGGCGACAAGGTCACGGCCGGTCAGCAGGTCGCCTCGATCGAGGCGATGAAGATGGAGGCTGCCATCACGGCACCCGTCGACGGCGTCGTCGAGAGGCTCGCGCTGACCGGTTCGACGCAGGTCGAGGCGGGCGACCTTTTGGTCGTGATCCGTCCCGCCCAGTAGCCTGGAGGGCGCGCGATCGCACGCGCACCTGCCCGACGCCTCCTTGGAGAAGCCCGCATTGACGCCTGATCGACAAGACCAGAACCCCGACGACGCCGAGAACGGCGTGCTGGCCGACACCGGGAGCATCAACACGACCGGCTTCGACATCCTCGGCGGATCCACCGAGCAGGTCGAGGTGACGTTCCCGATCGCGTCAGAGGACGACGACCTCGACGACGACGTGGTGGGCGACGAAGTCGCCATCGGCGCCGACCTCCTCGGCACCGACACGGCCCAGGCCGAGATCATCGAGACGGGTGCCGTCGACACGGCGGCCGAGCACGGCGACGGGGGCGACGACGTCATCGATGCCGAGCTCGTCGACACCGGTTCGTTCGACCCGATCACGCCCGGCGACCGCCCTGACGGCGAGTCTCCGATCAGCGAGAGTGTTGCGGATGCGGGCCCGGTCGCACAGGCTGGTGTCGCGGACGAGTTGGCTGACGGGGCCGTCGCTGAGCCGGAGGTCGATGACATGCTTGATCCTGAGATCGCATCGGATGCCGACGCCGAGCGTCCCGGTGACGAGGGCCAGCCCGGCGCCGAGGCCGAGGAGAACGGCCCGACGATCGAGACCGCCGAACTGGACGCCCTCATCGCGGGCGCCATCGCGGCGCACCCGCGGGGCGAGCGCAGCCGCGAGGCCGGCACCGGGACCGGTGCCACGCCGACCGCGACGGGCGAGGCGTCGGAGCCCGACCGCGCGCCGAGCACACGCGCGACCACCCCGGCGCCCAGCCCGGCGACCCGCTGGGAGGCGCACCACCCCGACAACCCAGAGCGCCCCGCGCGCGCTGTCGAGCGCACGCCCGTGCGCGCCGACATCTCGCTCACGTCGAAGCGGCTGGGGGAGTTCGAGGCCAACCGCGAGAGCGCCGACCTGCTCACACCCGACCGCCTGCTCGACCCGCACCAGGTCGTGAAGCCCGAGCCCGAGGGCGTGTGGCAGCACTTCATCTACACGATCTCCGGCAAGCGCATCCACCTGGGCGACAGCAAGCGGGCCCAGGCGCGCAAAGCGCTCGACCGCCGCATCGCGGCGCCGCTCACGGGCGGGGCGCGCTTCGTTCCGGTCGTGTCGCGCAAGGGCGGCGTCGGCAAGACGACCGTCACGACGCTTCTCGGCATGGCACTCGCCGACGCGCGCGACGACCGCATCATCGCGGTCGATGCCAACCCCGACCGCGGCACGCTCGCCGACCGCGTTTCGCGCGCGAGCGGCAAGACCGTCCGCGACCTCGTGCGCTCGCGCGGTGAGGTGAGCGGCTACGCCGACATCTCGTCGATCGTCGCGCGTGACGAGACGCGACTCGACGTGCTCGCATCCGACAGCGACCCGCGCGTGTCCGAGGCGTTCAGCGACCGCGACTACCACGACGTCGCGCGCATCGCGGCACACTACTACTCGATCGTGCTCACCGACACCGGAACGGGCATCGTGCACTCGGTCATGAGCGCGACGCTCGACCGCGCCGATCAGCTCGTGATCGTCGCCGGCCTGAGCGTCGACGAGGCCCGCCTTGCGTCTGAGACGATCACGTGGCTCGAGACCAACGGGTACGCGGAGCGCGTGCGCAACGCGGTGGTCGTCCTGAACCACGCGCGACCGGGCGCGCCGATCGTGCGCGCCGACGAGCTCGAGGCGCATTTCCGCTCGCGCGTGCGGGCGGTCGTGCAGATTCCGTACGACCCGCACATCGCCGCCGGAAGCGCGATCGCGTTCCGCGACCTGCAGCCCGCCACACGCCTCGCTGCGCGTGAACTCGCGGCAACGGTCGTCGAAGGACTCCGCGCCCTCGCGGTCGCCGCCTGATCGATGACGGTCCGGCCCATCCGCCTCTTCGGCGACCCTGTGCTCAAGGCGCCTTCGGCGCCCGTCGACGGCATCGACGACGGCGTGCGCGCGCTCGTGCAAGATCTGCTCGACACCGTCGAGCTCCCCGGACGCGCGGGCGTCGCGGCGCCTCAGATCGGCGTCGGCACGCGTGCCTTCAGCTACAACATCGACGGCGACATCGGCTACGTCCTCAATCCCGTGCTCGTCGAGGTGCGGGGCGAGCCCGAGCTCATGGGCGAGGGCTGCCTCTCGGTGCCGGGGCTCTGGCACGAGACGCCGCGCCACCCGTACGCGAAGGTCGTCGGCATCGACCTCGACGGCAACGAGGTCGTCATCGAGGGGGAGGGACTCATGGCGCAGGCGCTGCAGCACGAGACCGACCACCTCGACGGCAAGCTCTACCTCGACCGGCTTCCGCCCGAGACGCGCCGCGTCGCGATGCGTCAAGTCCGCGAGAGCGACTGGTTCTGACGCGTGCCGGATGCCGCGGCGCCCGCCCCGACGCGACATCCGTTCCGACGCAAGAGCGAGGGCCCGAGGCATCCGCCCCGGGCCCTCGCCGTTGCGTCTCGCCTACTTGAGCGACACGTTCGACGTGTTGACCGGCGCCGCGTAGATCTCCTCGATCTCGTCGGCGAAGTCGGCCAGGATCACGTTGCGCTTGATGCTCATCTTGGGCGTCAGGTGACCGCTCGCCTCGGTCCACTCGGTCGAGAGGATCGTGAACTTGCGGATCGACTCGGCGCGCGACACGCGCTTGTTGGCCTCGTCGATCGCCCGCTGCACCTCGGCGCGCACGGCGCCGTTCGCGGCGGCCTCCGCCAGCGACATGTCAGCCGGCAGCTGGTTGTTCGCGAGCCACGTCGGCAGCATCTCGGGGTCGAGCGTCACCAGCGCCGAGATGAACGGCTTCTGGTCGCCCACCACGACGACCTGCCCGACGATCGGGTTGGCGCGGATGGGGTCTTCGAGCGCGGCGGGGGCGACGTTCTTGCCGCCCGCCGTGACGATGATCTCCTTCTTACGGCCCGTGATCGTGAGGAAGCCCTCCTCGTCGAACGAGCCCAGGTCACCCGTCTTGAACCAGTCGCCGTCGAACGCCGCGGCCGTGGCCTCGGGGTTGCGCCAGTACTCCTTGAAGACGTTGATGCCGCGCACCTCGATCTCGCCGTCCTCGGCGAGGCGGATGCCGACACCCGGGAGCACCGGGCCGACCGTGCCGATCTTCGACTTCGTCGGAAGGTTGACCGTCGCCGGGGCGGTCGTCTCGGTGAGGCCGTAGCCCTCGAGGATCACGACGCCCAGGCTGTGGAAGAAGTGGCCGAGGCGCTCGCCGAGCGGGGCCGAGCCCGAGATCGCGTACACGACGTTGCCGCCCATGGCCGTGCGCAGCTTGGAGTACACCAGCTTGTCGAACAGCTTGAACTTGATGCGCGTGCCCAGCGGGACCTTCCGGCCCTCCTGCTGCAGCTTCGAGTGCTCGATCGCGGTGTGCGCGGCGGCGCGGAAGATCTTGCCCTTGCCGCCGGCCTCGGCCTTCTGCTCGGCCGAGTTGTAGACCTTCTCGAACACGCGCGGCACCGCGAGCAGGAACGTCGGCTTGAAGGAGCCGAGTGCCGGAAGCAGCTGCTTCGTGTCGGGCTGGTGACCCGTCTTGACACCCGCGTGGACATTCAGGATCGAGATGAACCGCGCGAACACGTGGGCCGTCGTGATGAACAGCAGCGTCGAAGCACCCGGGTACTCGACGACCTCTCGCAGCGCCTTCGCGGAGTTGCGCGAGAGCTCGACGAAGTTGCTGTGGGTGATGACGCAGCCCTTCGGACGGCCGGTCGACCCGGACGTGTAGATGAGGGTCGCGATGTCGGAGCCGTTCGCGATGCTGCGGCGGCGCTCGATCTCTTCGTCGGTGACGTCTCTGCCCTGCTCGATCAGCTTGTCGAGGTCGCCCCGGTGCATCTCCCATGCCGAGCGGATGAGGGGCACATCGGCGCGCACCTCGTCGAGGCGCGCCGCGTGGTCGGGGGACTCGACGATGCACGCGACGGCACCGGAGTCGGTGAGGATCCACTGGATCTGAGACGCGGAGCTCGTCTCGTAGATCGGCACCATGACCGCGCCCGCGAAGAAGAGCGCGAAGTCGACGAGCGTCCAGTCGTAGGTCGTGCGCGCCACGAAGCCGACCTTGTCGCCGGGCTCGACGCCCGCCGCGACGAAGCCCTTCGCGAGCGCGATGACCTGGCGGTGGAACTCGGCCGTGGTGATGTCACGCCAGCCCTCGCCTTCGGGGACGGCGAACAGCGCCCGGTCGGGCGTGGCCTTCAGACGTTCGACGAGAAGGTCAGTGACGTTCGCCTGTGGATCGGCGGGAACGATCGCTGGGACTTCGAATTGGACCACGGCAGCTCCTTCGGTACCGGAAATGAAATGTTCGGGTGAATGGAGACGAGTTTAGTCGTCCATGCTGTGCACGACATGCGCCCTGTGGACGCGACGCGCGGGGCCCGTTTTCGCACCGCGTCGCGCGGATAGACTTCAAGGCGCCGTCGCGAGCGCGTCGGCTGAAAGGACACTGGTGCTCAACGTCGGGATCGACATCGGCGGGACGAAGATCGCCGGAGGCGTCGTCGACGCCGACGGCACGATCCTCGAGAAGGTCCGCGTCGAGACGCCGGTCGACACGGCCGCGCTCGCGAGCGCGGTCGCCGACATGGCGAACCACCTCATCGAGCACCACGACGTGTCGGCCGTCGGCGTCGCGGCGGCAGGCTTCATCGACAAGACGCACTCCGTGGTGATCCACGCGCCGAACATCGCGTGGCACGACTACCCGCTGCGCGAGATCCTCCAGCGCGACATCCGCCTTCCCGTCTCGATCGAGAACGACGCGAACGCGGCCGGCTGGGCCGAGTTCCGGTTCGGGGCGGGGCGCGACGTCGACGACATGGTCATGCTCACGCTCGGCACGGGCGTGGGCGGCGCGGTCATGGTCGACGGCGAGCTGTTCCGCGGCGGCCATGGCATCGCGGGCGAGCTGGGTCACGTCCGCTTCACCCGGGACGGGCTCCCGTGCGGGTGCGGGCAGAACGGATGCCTCGAGCAGTACGCCTCCGGCCGCGCGCTGCAGCGCGAGGCCAACGCGATCGCCGACGAGGGGGGCGAGCGGGGGAGAGCGCTCGCGGAGCTGCGGGAGCAGAAGGGCACGATCTCGGGCCCTGCGGTCTCACGTCTCGTGCTCGCGGGCGACGAGGGCGCGCGCGAGGCGCTTCTGCGCGTCGCGACCGCGCTCGGCGAGGCGTGCGGCGGATTCCAGGCGGTGCTCGACCCCGAGCTGTTCGTGATCGGCGGAGGCGTCGCCCAGCTCGGCGAGACGCTCCTCGAGCCCGTGCGCCTCGCGTACGAGACGGCACTGCCCGGCTACGGCGACCGCCCCGTCGCGGCGTTCGCGATCGCGAGGCTCGGCAACGACGCGGGCCTCATCGGCGCCGCGGATCTCGCGGGACGCGAGGTGTAGCGATGTTCTACTGGCTGATGAAGTACGTGGTGATCGGACCGATCGTCAAGGCGATCTTCCGCCCGTGGATCATCGGTCGTCGCAACGTCCCGTCGGAGGGGGCCGCGATCCTCGCGAGCAACCACCTGTCGTTCGTGGACTCGATCTTCCTGCCGCTCATGATCGACCGGCCGGTCGCGTTCCTCGCCAAGAGCGACTACTTCACGGGTCGCGGCATCAAGGGCTGGGCGACGCGCATGTTCTTCAAGGCGACGGGCCAGCTGCCGATCGACCGCTCGGGCGGCCAGGCATCCGAGGCCTCGCTCAACACCGGCCTGCACGTGCTCGGTCGCGGCGACCTGCTCGGCATCTACCCGGAGGGCACCCGGAGTCCCGACGGCAAGCTCTACCGCGGCCGCACCGGCATCGCGCGCATGGCGCTCGAGGCGCACGTGCCGGTGATCCCGGTCGTCATGGTCGACACCGACACGATGATGCCGATCGGCACGCGCATCCCGCGCGTCGTGCGTGTGGGCGTCGTGATCGGCGAGCCTCTCGACTTCTCGCGGTTCGCCGGCATGGAGGGCGACCGCTACATCCTGCGGTCGGTCACCGACGAGATCATGGTGGCCCTCCAGCGCCTCGGCGAGCAGGAGTACGAGGACGTGTACGCCTCGACGGTCAAGGACCGGCTCAAGAAGCCGTCGAAGGACGCGTCGAAGGCGGATGCCGCGTCCTGACCCTCCCCGCTCCCGCCAGGCGGTGGCGGGCGGGTCTGGCGCGCTTCGCGCGCCGATACAATTGGCGGATGCTCCAGCACCTCGACGCCCTCGACCACTGGCGGACTCTGCCCATCAAGCAGCAGCCCGTGTGGCCCGACGCCGAGGCGGTGGCCGCGGCATCCGCTGAGCTCGCCACTCTTCCGCCCCTCGTCTTCGCGGGCGAGGTCGACCAGCTGCGCGACAAGCTCGCGCGCGCGGCGGCGGGCAAGGCGTTCCTCCTGCAGGGCGGCGACTGCGCCGAGACGTTCGCGGGGGCCACCGCCGACCAGATCCGCAACCGCATCAAGACGGTCCTGCAGATGGCGGTCGTGCTGACCTATGGCGCGTCGATGCCGGTCGTGAAGATGGGGCGCATGGCGGGGCAGTTCGCCAAGCCCCGTTCGAGCGACACCGAGACGCGCGGCGACGTGACGCTGCCCGCGTACCGCGGCGACATCGTGAACGGCTACGACTTCACCGAGAAGTCGCGCGAGGCCGACCCGTCGCGGCTGCTGAAGGGCTACCACACGGCCGCTTCGACCATCAACCTCATCCGCGCGTTCACGCAGGGCGGTTTCGCCGACCTGCGCGAGGTGCACTCGTGGAACAAGGGCTTCGCGCAGAACCCGGCGAACGCGCGGTACGAGCGCCTCGCGAACGAGATCGACCGCGCGATCAAGTTCATGGAGGCGGCCGGCGCGGACTTCGACGAGCTCAAGCGCGTCGAGTTCTACACGGGCCACGAGGGCCTGCTCATGGATTACGAGCGCCCCATGACCCGCATCGACTCGCGCACCGGCACGCCGTACAACACGTCGGCCCACTTCCTGTGGATCGGCGAGCGCACGCGCGACCTCGACGGCGCGCACGTCGACTACTTCTCGAAGATCCGCAACCCCATCGGCGTGAAGCTCGGCCCGACCACGACTCCCGAGACCGCGCTCGCCCTGATCGACAAGCTCGACCCCGAGCGCGAGCCGGGTCGCCTGACGTTCATCACGCGCATGGGGGCCGGCAAGATCCGCGACGCGCTTCCGCCTCTGCTCCAGGCCGTGAAGGACTCGGGCGCGACGCCTCTGTGGGTCACCGACCCCATGCACGGCAACGGCATCACGACGCCGACGGGCTACAAGACGCGCCGCTTCGACGACGTCGTCGACGAGGTGCGGGGATTCTTCGAGGCGCACCGCGCCGTCGGCACGTTCCCGGGCGGCATCCATGTCGAGCTCACCGGCGACGACGTCACCGAGTGCCTCGGCGGCTCCGAGATGATCGACGAGGAGACGCTCGCGACGCGCTACGAGTCGCTGTGCGACCCGCGACTGAACCACATGCAGTCGCTCGAGCTCGCCTTCCTCGTGGCCGAGGAGCTCGAGAACCACAAGCGGTGACCGGATGCCTCGGCCGAGGCATCCGTCTCACATGCGTCAGCCCGACGCGGTGATCTGCACGTAGACGCGCGTGCCTTTGACGCGCATTTCGCCCGGGGCGGGGTCGGTGCCTGTCACGCGCGTGAGCGAGTTCGGGAATGCCGCCCAGAACACGGCGTAGTCCACCTGGAACCCGGCGCCCTCGAGCGTCGCGATCGCCTCGTCGCGCGTGAGGTCCTGCACGTCCGGGATCGGGAACAGCGGCGGGCCCGATGAGACGACGAGGGTCACGGTGTCGCCAGGACGCAGCCACCCGCCGTCTTCGCGGCCGAGGACGCGGATGACGTCGCCCGCGGCGATCTCCTCGCTCGTCTCCGTCTGGGCCTCCTCGGCGACCTGAAGGCGCGCGGCCTCGAGCGTCCGGCGGGCGGAGTCCTCGCTCTCGCCGACGACGTCGGGCACGGGCCCGAGCGACACCCAGAGCGTCGCGGCGTCGCCCTCGTGGGCCGTGCAGCCCTCGCCGCACGCGTACGGCTCGCCGACGCGCGGATTGAGCATCGTGCCGACGACGGCGCCCGGGGGAGCGCCGGTGAAGAACTCCTCGTTCTCTTCGTCGGGTGTGATCCCGAGGTCCTGGAGGATTCTTCGCGCATCCGTCTCGGTGAGGTCGATGAGCCGTTC
>NZ_DASRXZ010000041.1:0-31588 GCF_035687345.1 Microbacterium sp. | reverse complement strand
GAGGTAGTTCGTGATCCACACGACCCACCCGGGAGCCTGCTCGCCCGGCTGCGGCTGGTTGAACTGCGCGATGAGCGCTGGGATGTACAGCAGCGATGAGGCGAAGATGACCGGCACGACGCCCGCCATGTTGACCTTGATCGGGATGTACGTGTTCGTGCCGCCGTACGTGCGACGACCCACCATGCGCTTGGCGTACTGCACCGGAATGCGGCGCTGCGACTGCTCGACGAACACGACGAGCGCGACGACCGCGATTCCGACGGCGAGCACGAGGAGGAAGACCTCGAAGCCGCGCGACTGCCAGATCGCCCACATCGAAGCGGGGAACGCCGCGGCGATCGAGGTGAAGATGAGCAGCGACATGCCGTTTCCGATGCCGCGCTCGGTGACGAGCTCGGCGAACCACATGATGAGGCCGGTGCCGGCGGTCATCGTGATGATCATGAGCAGCTGGGCCCACCACGCCACGTTCGTCAGGAGCTGCTCGCACTCGGGGACGCCGGTGACCCCGAAGAGCTGGCCGCTGCGCGCCACCGTGACGAGGGTCGTCGACTGCAGGAGCGCGAGGGCGATCGTGAGGTAGCGCGTGTACTGCGTCAGCTTGGCCTGGCCCGCCTGACCCTCCTTGTAGAGGGACTCGAAGTGCGGGATGACCACGCGGAGCAGCTGCACGATGATCGTCGCGGTGATGTACGGCATGACGCCGAGCGCGAAGATCGACAGCTGCAGAAGCGCGCCGCCGGAGAAGAGGTTGACGAGCGACAGGAGCCCCTCGGTGCCCGCGCTCTGCCTGAGACACGACTGCACGTTCGGGAAGTCGACGAACGGTGCCGGCACGTGCGCGCCGAACCGGTACAGGGCGATGATCGCCAGGGTGAATGCGATCTTCCGGCGAAGGTCGGGTGTACGGAAGACCCGCGCGATGGCGCTGAACAAGAGGCTGCCTCCAGAGGGGATGCCGGCGCGCGCGGCGACGCGCCAACGTCCAGGGTAACCCAGTGGGGGCCGGAGCAAGCTCCGGCCCCCACTGCGTGCGTTACTTGACGGTTCCGCCCGCGGCGACGATCTTCTGCTCGGCGGAGCCCGAGACCTTGTCGACCGACACCTCGAGCTTCACCGAGATGTCGCCGGTGCCGAGCACCTTGACCTTCTCGTTCTTGCGAACCGCACCCTTGGCGACGAGGTCGCTGACGGTGACCTCTCCACCCTCGGGGTACAGCTCGGCGAGCTTGTCGAGGTTGACCACCTGGTACTCCACGCGGAACGGGTTCTTGAACCCGCGCAGCTTGGGAGTGCGCATGTGCAGCGGCATCTGGCCGCCCTCGAAGCCCTGACGGACCTGGTAGCGGGCCTTCGTGCCCTTGGTGCCGCGACCGGCGGTCTTGCCCTTCGAGCCCTCACCGCGACCCACGCGGGTCTTGGGGGTGTTGGCGCCGGGGACCGGGCGCAGGTGGTGCACCTTCAGGACGCCGGGGCGCGAGGGCGCGGCATCCGTCTTCTTGTCCGCCTTCTTGGCGTCGGCCTTCTTGGCCGGAGCCTTCTTGGCGGGAGCCTTCTCGGCTGCGGGCTTGGCGTCGGCCGAGGCCTTCGCGGGAGCCTTCTTCGCAGGCGCCTTCTTGGCGGGAGCCTTCGCCTCCGCCTCGGCGGCCTCGTTCTTCTCGGCCTTGTCAGCCATCAGTCGATCTCCTCAACCTTCACGAGGTGGGCGACGGTCTTGACGTAGCCGCGCGTCTGCGCGTCGTCGGGGCGGACGACCGAGTCGCCGATCCGCTTGAGACCGAGCGAACGCAGCGTGTCACGCTGGTTCTGCTTCTCGCTCACCTTGGACTTGATCTGCGTGACCTTGAGACGCGCAGCCATCAGGCACCTACCTTCGATGCGGCAGCGGCCGCGGCCTCTGCCTCAGCACGGACGAGACGGGCCGGCGCGACCTGATCGAAGTCGAGGCCACGGCGCGCGGCGACCGCACGGGGCTCCTCGAGCTGCTTCAGGGCGTCCACCGTCGCGTGCACGATGTTGATCGTGTTCGACGAGCCGAGCGACTTCGACAGCACGTCGTGGATGCCGGCGCACTCGAGCACCGCACGCACCGGACCACCGGCGATGACACCGGTACCCGCGGCGGCGGGACGAAGAAGCACGACGCCCGCGGCGGCCTCACCCTGCACCGGGTGCGGGATGGTCGAGCCGGAGCGCGGCACGCGGAAGAAGTTGCGCTTGGCCTCCTCGACGCCCTTCGAGATCGCCAGCGGCACCTCGCGGGCCTTGCCGTAGCCGACGCCCACGACGCCGTTGCCGTCACCCACGACCACGAGAGCCGTGAAGCTGAAGCGACGACCGCCCTTGACGACCTTCGACACGCGGTTGATCGTGACGACGCGCTCCAGGAACTGGCTCTGGTCGCGGTCGCGTCCGCCGCGGTCGCGGTTGGGGTTGCGCTCGCGACCGCCTCGGCGGGCCTCGCGGGGCTCGCGCTCGGTGGCAGCCTCGGCCGGAGCCTCAGCGGCAGCCTGCTCGGTCACGTTGTTCTCCTTGTTCTCACTCACAGGTTCAGCCCCCCTTCGCGGGCGCCTTCGGCGATCGCCGCGACACGGCCCGCGTAACGGTTGCCGCCCCGGTCGAACACGACGTCTTCGACGCCGATGGCCTTCGCGCGCTCGGCGACCAGCTCGCCGACCTTGCGGGCCTTCGCGGTCTTGTCACCGTCGAACGAGCGCAGGTCGGTCTCGAGGGTCGAGGCCGAGGCGACCGTGTGGCCCTTGCTGTCGTCGACGAGCTGCACGAAGACGTGACGCGACGAGCGGGTGACCACCAGGCGCGGACGCTCGGCGGTGCCGACGACCTTCTTGCGAAGGCGTGCGTGACGACGCGCGCGGGCGTCGGACTTCGACTTCACAGCCATGGTTACTTACCAGCCTTTCCGGCCTTACGACGGACGACCTCGCCCGCGTAGCGCACACCCTTGCCCTTGTACGGCTCGGGCTTGCGGATCTTGCGGATGTTCGCAGCCGCCTCTCCGACGGCCTGCTTGTCGATGCCGCTCACCGTGAGCTTGTTGTTGCCCTCGACGGTGAACGTGATCCCGGCGGGTGGCTCCACGAGCACAGGGTGCGAGAAGCCGAGCGCGAACTCGACCGAGCTGCCCTTCTGCTGGACGCGGTAGCCCGTGCCGACGACCTCGAGGCCCTTCGAGTAGCCCTGGGTGACACCGATGATGTTGTTGTTGATGAGCGTGCGGGTCAGGCCGTGCAGCGAACGCGATTCGCGCTCGTCGTCGGGACGGGTGACGAGCACCTGGTTGTCCTCGACCTTGACCTCGATGGGACGCGCCACGGTGAGCGTGAGCTCGCCCTTGGGGCCCTTGACAGCGACTTCCTGGCCGTCGACCGAGACGGTCACGCCGGCGGGGATGTCGATGGGAAGACGTCCGATTCGCGACATGTCAGATCACCACACGTAGGCGAGGACTTCCCCACCCACGCCCTTCTGCTCGGCCTGGCGGTCCGTCAGAAGACCGGAGGAGGTGGACAGGATGGCGACGCCCAGGCCGCCGAGGACCTTGGGGATCTCGTTCGACTTCGCGTACACGCGGAGGCCGGGCTTCGAGACGCGCTTGATGCCGGCGATCGAACGCTCACGGTTGGGGCCGTACTTGAGCGTCATCGTGAGGGTCTGGCCGACGCGGGCGTCCGAGACGGACCAGTCGGCGATGTAGCCCTCCTGCTTGAGGATCTCGGCGATGTGGGTCTTGAGCTTCGAGCTCGGAAGCGACACGGAGTCGTGGTGCGCCGAGTTCGCGTTGCGCAGACGGGTCAGCATATCTGCGACCGGGTCTGTCATCGTCATTTCTTGATTCCTTTGTTCATGAGGTTTCGACTGCCGTTACACGACAGGCGACCTTCTATGACTGTGCTGTTCAGTTGTGGGACGGGCCCCTCGACCGGCTCAGGACCCGTGGCCTGCCACCGGTCGCTGAGCCCGTCGAAGCATCAGGCCTGGGCGTCGTCCGCCTTGAACGGGAAGCCCAGGTGACGAAGGAGCGCGCGGCCCTCCTCGTCGGTCTTCGCCGTCGTGACGACCGTGATGTCGAAGCCGCGGACGCGGTCGATCTTGTCCTGGTTGATCTCGTGGAACACGGACTGCTCCTGGAGACCGAAGGTGTAGTTGCCGTGACCGTCGAACTGCTTGGGCGACAGACCGCGGAAGTCGCGGATGCGGGGCAGCGCGAGGTTGACCAGGCGGTCGACGAACTCCCACGCGCGGTCGCCACGGAGGGTGACGTGCGCGCCGATGGGCTGTCCTTCGCGCAGCTTGAACTGCGCGATCGACTTGCGGGCCTTGGTCACGACCGGCTTCTGGCCGGTGATCTTGGTGAGGTCGTCGACCGCACCCTCGATCACCTTGCTGTCGCGAGCTGCCTCGCCGACACCGGTGTTCACCACGACCTTGACCAGGCCGGGGATCTGCATGACGTTCTTGTAGCCGAACTCGTCCTGCAGGGCCTTCTTGATCTCGGTGTTGTACTTCTGCTTCAGGCGGGGCTGGATCTTGCCAGCCTCCACGGCAGTGGCGGTGCTCATATCAGAGGTCCTTGCCTGACTTCTTCGCGTAGCGCACCCGGACGGTGCGCTTCACGCCGTCCTTGACCTGTTCCTCGACGCGGTAGCCGACGCGGGTCGGCTTCTTGGTCGAGGGGTCGACGAGCGCGACGTTGGAGATGTGGATCGGGGCTTCCATCGTCTCGATGCCGCCCGTCTTGGTGCCGCGCTGGGACTGGCCCACGCGGTTGTGCTTGGTGACGTAGTTCACGCCCTCGACGATCACGCGGTTCTGCTCGGGAAGGACCTCGAGGACCTTGCCCTGCTTGCCGCGGTCGCCGCCCTTGTCCTGCTTCTTGCCAGTGATGACCTGGACGAGGTCACCCTTCTTGATCTTGGCCATTCGGTCAGATCACCTCCGGGGCGAGCGAGACGATCTTCATGAACTTCTTGTCGCGAAGCTCACGGCCGACCGGACCGAAGATGCGGGTGCCGCGGGGCTCCCCGTCGTTCTTCAGGATCACGGCGGCGTTCTCGTCGAACTTGATGTACGAGCCGTCGGAACGGCGGGTCTGCTTGACCGTGCGCACCACGACCGCCTTGACGACATCGCCCTTCTTGACGTTGCCGCCGGGGATGGCGTCCTTCACCGTGGCGACGATGACGTCGCCCAGGCCCGCGTAGCGGCGGTTGGAGCCGCCGAGCACGCGGATCGTGAGCAGCTCCTTGGCGCCGGTGTTGTCGGCGACCTTCAGTCGCGATTCGTTCTGGATCACTTGGCCTTCTCCAGGATCTCCACCAGACGCCAGCGCTTGGTGGCGCTCAGCGGGCGGGTCTCGTTGATGAGGACGAGGTCGCCGATGCCGGCGGTGTTGTTCTCGTCGTGAGCCTTGACCTTCGACGTGCGACGGATGACCTTGCCGTAGAGGGGGTGCTTCACGCGGTCCTCGACCTCGACGACGATCGTCTTGTCCATCTTGTCGCTGACGACGTAGCCGCGACGGGCCTTGCGGTAGCCGCGAGCGTTCACGTCGCGCACGTCGTGCTCGGCGTGCTGCACGTCGGCCGCAGCCTTCTTCGTGGTGGCCATCACTCAGCCTCTTCCTTCTCGGCCTTGTCGGCGTCCGCCTTCTTGGCCTTGCTCTTCTTGGCCTTCGTCGCCGTCTCGAGCGGCGCGGGCGTGGCACGGATGCCGAGCTCGCGCTCGCGGATGACGGTGTAGATCCGCGCGATGTCGCGCTTGACCGCACGGATGCGGCCGTGGCTCTCGAGCTGGCCGGTGGCCGACTGGAAGCGCAGGTTGAACAGCTCTTCCTTGGCCTTGCGCAGCTCCTCGACGAGGCGCTGGTCTTCGAACGTGTCGAGCTCGCTCGTCGCGAGCGTCTTGGTGCCGATCGCCATTACGCGTCGCCCTCCTCGCGCTTGATGATGCGTGCCTTCAGGGGCAGCTTGTGGATGGCACGGGTCAGCGCCTCGCGAGCGAGCTGCTCGTTGACGCCCGCGACCTCGAAGAGGACGCGACCCGGCTTGACGTTTGCGACCCACCACTCCGGCGAGCCCTTACCCGAACCCATGCGGGTCTCGGCGGGCTTCTTGGTGAGCGGACGGTCGGGGTAGATGTTGATCCACACCTTGCCGCCACGCTTGATGTGACGGGTCATCGCGATACGAGCGGACTCGATCTGACGGTTCGTCACATACGCGGGCGAAAGGGCCTGGATGCCGAACTCGCCGAAGGTCACCTTCGTGCCGCCGGTCGCCTGACCGGAGCGCTTCGGGTGGTGCTGCTTGCGGTGCTTGACTTTGCGGGGGATGAGCATTACGCCGACGCTCCTTCTGCGACAGGGGCCTCGCTGCGCGGGCCGCGACGCGGACGGTCGCCACGCTCACGGGACGGCTTCTGGGCCGCCTGCTCGCGTGCGAGTTCCTTGTTGGTGAGGTCACCCTTGTAGATCCAGACCTTCACGCCGATGCGGCCGAAGGTGGTCTTGGCCTCGTAGAACCCGTAGTCGATGTTCGCGCGCAGCGTGTGCAGCGGCACACGACCCTCGCGGTAGAACTCCGAGCGGCTCATCTCGGCGCCGCCGAGGCGGCCGGAGACCTGGATGCGAACGCCCTTGGCGCCGGCGCGCTGCGCGCCCTGCAGGCCCTTGCGCATCGCGCGGCGGAACGCCACACGAGCAGAGAGCTGCTCGGCGATGCCCTGCGCGACGAGCTGGGCGTCGGCCTCGGGGTTCTTCACCTCGAGGATGTTCAGCTGGATCTGCTTGCCGGTGAGCTTCTCGAGGTCTGCGCGGATGCGCTCGGCCTCGGCGCCTCGGCGGCCGATCACGATGCCCGGGCGAGCCGTGTGGATGTCGACGCGGACGCGGTCACGCGTGCGCTCGATCTCGATGCGGCTGACGCCCGCGCGGTCGAGGTTCGACTGCAGGAGCTTGCGGATCTTGATGTCCTCGGCGACGTAGTCGGCGTAGCGCTGGCCCGGCTTGGTCGAGTCCGAGAACCACCGCGACACGTGGTCCGTGGTGATGCCGAGGCGGAAGCCGTACGGGCTGACTTTCTGTCCCATTACTTGCTCGCCTTCTTCGTCTTGGTGCCGGCACCGGTCTCCGCGACCTCGGGGGTCGAGAGCACGACGGTGATGTGGCTCGTGCGCTTCTTGATCTGGAACGCACGACCCTGCGCGCGGGGCTGGAAACGCTTGAGCGTCGTGCCCTCGTCGACGTACGCGTTCTTCACGTACAGGTCCTGCTCGTCCAGGAACTCGCCGTCCTTGTCGGCCTTCACTCGCGCGTTGGCGATCGCTGCCGCCACGAGCTTGTAGATCGGCTCGCTCGCGCCCTGCGGCGCGAACTTCAGGATGGCGAGGGCCTCCTCGGCCTGCTTGCCCTTGATGAGAGCGACGACACGACGAGCCTTCTGAGGGGTCACGCGGATGTGTCGCACGCGTGCGATGGACTCCACCATTTCTCTCTCCTCTTGCGCCCCCGCGTCAGCGGCGGCGGCCCTTCTTGTCGTCCTTCTCGTGGCCGCGGAAGGTGCGGGTGGGCGCGAACTCGCCCAGCTTGTGACCGACCATGGTCTCGGTCACGAACACGGGGATGTGCTTGCGACCGTCGTGCACGGCGATCGTGTGGCCGAGCATGGCCGGGACGATCATCGAGCGACGGGACCAGGTCTTGATGACGTTCTTGGTGCCGGCTTCGTTCTGCGAGACGACCTTGCGAAGCAGGTGCTCGTCGACGAAGGGGCCCTTCTTAAGGCTGCGAGGCATCTTCCTCTACTCCTACTTGCGCTTCTTGCCGGCGGTGCGACGGCGGACGATGTACTTGTCGCTTTCCTTGTTGGCGTGCCGGGTGCGTCCCTCCGGCTGGCCCCAAGGAGTGACCGGGTGACGTCCGCCGGACGTCTTGCCCTCACCACCACCGTGCGGGTGGTCGACCGGGTTCATCGCGACACCGCGGACGGTCGGGCGGACGCCCTTCCAGCGCTTGCGGCCGGCCTTGCCCCAGTTGATGTTCGACTGCTCGGCGTTGCCGACCTCGCCGATCGTCGCGCGGCAGCGCGCGTCGACGTTGCGGATCTCACCCGAGGGGAGACGCAGCTGGGCGTACGGGCCGTCCTTCGCCACGAGGCGCACCGAGGCGCCGGCCGAGCGCGCGAGCTTCGCGCCGCCGCCGGGGCGGAGCTCGATCGCGTGCACGACGGTACCGGTCGGGATGTTGCGCAGCGGCAGGTTGTTGCCCGGCTTGATGTCGGCGCTGGCGCCCGACTCGACGATGTCGCCCTGCTTGAGCTTCTCGGGCGCGAGGATGTAGCGCTTCTCGCCGTCGAAGTAGTGCAGCAGCGCGATGCGCGCGGTGCGGTTCGGGTCGTACTCGATGTGCGCGACGCGGGCGTTGATGCCGTCCTTGTCGTTGCGACGGAAGTCGATCACGCGGTACTGGCGCTTGTGACCGCCGCCGATGTGGCGGGTCGTGATGCGGCCCTGGTTGTTGCGGCCGCCCGTCTTCGAGAGCGGGCGAAGCAGCGACTTCTCGGGGGTCGATCGCGTGATCTCAGCGAAGTCCGCCACCGACGAGCCGCGGCGACCGGGGGTCGTGGGCTTGTACTTGCGAATAGCCATGTGTCTTCAGTCCTCTATCCCGACCGTCAGCCGACTGCCGTGAAGATGTCGATGGTGCCCGACTTGAGCGTGACGATGGCGCGCTTGGTGTCCTTGCGCTTGCCCACGCCGAAGCGGGTGCGACGGGCCTTGCCGACGCGGTTGATCGTGTTGACCGCGGCCACCTTGACGCCGAAGATCTTCTCGATCGCGAGCTTGATCTCCGTCTTCGAGGCACGCGGGTCCACGAGGAACGTGTACTTGCCCTCGTCGATGAGCCCGTAGCTCTTCTCGGAGACGACCGGCTTGAGGATGATGTCGCGCGGGTCCTTGTTGGCGGCGATGTTCGTCATGCCGAGACCTCCTCGGTGGCGCCGGTCTTCGCCGCGACGAACGCGTCGAAGGCGGCCTTGGTGAAGACGATGTCGTCCGAGACGACCACGTCGTAGGCGTTGAGCTGGTCGAACGGCAGCACGTGGACGTACGCGAGGTTGCGCACGCTCAGGATGCTGAGCTCGTCGTCGCGGTCGATGACGACCAGGACGTTCTTGGTCGCGCCGAGGCTCGACAGCACGGCCGCAGCGGCCTTCGTCGAGGGCGCGCCCTCGATGCCGAACGAGTCGACGATGTGCAGACGCTCGCCCCGAGCGCGGTCGCTGAGCGCGCCGAGCAGGGCCGCGGCGATCATCTTCTTGGGCGTGCGCTGCGAGTAGTCGCGCGGCTTCGGCCCGTGGACGATGCCACCGCCGGTCATCTGCGGCGCGCGGATCGAGCCCTGGCGGGCGTTGCCCGTGCCCTTCTGCTTGAAGGGCTTGCGGCCGGCGCCCGAGACCTCACCACGACGCTTGGTCGAGTGGGTGCCCTGGCGGGCAGCGGCGAGCTGCGCGACGACGACCTGGTGGATGAGCGGGATGTTCGTCTTGACGTCGAACAGAGCGGCGGGCAGCTCAACCGAGCCGGCCTTCTTGCCGTCTGCCTTCACGACGTCGAGCGCGAGAGTCGAGTCAGCCATGAGATCAGGCACCCTTCACTGCGTTGCGGACGTAGACGATGCGACCGCGCGCGCCGGGGACGGCGCCCTTGACGAGCAGCAGACCCTTCTCGGCGTCGACGGCGTGCACCGTGAGGTTGAGGACGGTCACGCGCTCGCCGCCCATGCGGCCGGCCATGCGCATGCCCTTGAACACGCGGCTCGGGGTCGACGAGGCGCCGATCGAGCCGGGCTTGCGGTGGTTGCGGTGCGCACCGTGCGAGGCCGAGACGCCCTTGAAGTTGTGGCGCTTCATGACACCCGCGGTGCCCTTGCCCTTGCTGGTGCCGACGACGTCGACCAGCTGGCCCGCCTCGAAGGTGCCGTCGACCGTGAGCTCCTGACCGAGTGAGTAGTCAGCAGCGTCCGCGGTGCGGATCTCGGCGAGGTGGCGGCGCGGGGTCACACCGGCGGCCTCGAAGTGGGCCGTGAGCGGCTTGTTGACCTTGCGGGGATCGATCTGCCCGTAGGCGATCTGGACGGCGTTGTAGCCGTCCTTCTCGGGCGTGCGAACCTGGGTGACCACGTTCGGCGCGATCTCGATGACCGTGACGGGCACGAGCTTGCCGTTCGCGTCCCAGACCTGGGTCATGCCCAGCTTCGTGCCGAGCAGGCCCTTGGAAACCTTTTCGTTGATGTGTGCCATGGTCGTCGTCCTCAGAGCTTGATCTCGATGTTGACGTCGGCCGGCAGGTCAAGGCGCATCAGCGAGTCGACGGCCTTGGGCGTCGGGTCGATGATGTCGATCAGACGCTTGTGGGTGCGCATCTCGAAGTGCTCGCGGCTGTCCTTGTACTTGTGGGGCGACCGGATGACGCACACGACGTTCTTCTCGGTCGGAAGGGGCACGGGGCCCACGACGGTCGCGCCCGCACGGGTCACGGTGTCGACGATCTTGCGCGCCGACGAGTCGAGACCGGCGTGGTCGTACGACTTCAGGCGAATGCGGATCTTCTGTCCCGCCATTGTCTGCTCACTCTCTTTCCGCGTCTTACCCTTGTGGCATTGGACGCACGGTGGCGCTCGCGCGCCTGGCACTTCTCACCCGCATGGACGGGTGCTGCGCACCACTGTTCTGCTGTCAAGCCGGCGCCGAGGCATCCGGCCCGCCGCTCGCCGCACGCACACGTGCGGCCCGGGCTTTCCGGATGATCCGGCACCCGAGCCTTTCGAGGGACGGTTTCTTGTTCTGCTGCCCGCGGCCTAGGACCCTGCGCGTTCGCGCCGCCTATGCACTGCCCTGGCAGTGATCCGGTGCACGCCGAAGGCGCGCCGGAATGTGGAACCTCAATAGTCTACGGGTCGCCCGGGCGTGTCGCAAACCCGGGCGTGTCGCGCAGACGGTTGCTCGGCACCTTCCCAGGAGAGGCGGCGCCCCGGCACACGGAAAGGCCCGGAGGATCACTCCCCCGGGCTTTCGCGATGCGGAGAGCTACTCGTTGCCGATGGCCTTGTCGATGTTGTCGCGGACGCCGTCCACGTGCTCATCGACGCTGTCGGGTGCGACCTTCTTGACGAAGTCGGCGGCGGCGTCGAGGACTTTGTCGCTCACGTCCTCCGCCTGTTCGGACTTGATCACGTCGTCGATCTTGTCCTTGTTCTGCTCTAGGAACTCCTTGCCCTGGTTGACGAGGTCGTCGATGCCCATGTGTCGGCTCCTTCTGCGCCCCGGCGGGGCTGCACGGTGCCATTGTCTCGCGACGAACCGGCCCCTGAAAGGGCGACACGGATGCCGCGGCATCCGTCCCTCGGCAGACACGAGAAGCCCCCGGGATCTCTCCCGGGGGCTTCTCGTGGTCGAGCCTGTGTGCGCCCTACGGGCGCCGGCTCACTTGAGGATCTTCGTGACCGTACCGGCGCCGACCGTGCGGCCGCCCTCGCGGATCGCGAAGCCGAGGCCCTCCTCCATGGCGATCGGCTGGATGAGCTCGACCTTCATGTCGGTGGTGTCGCCGGGCATGACCATCTCGGTGCCCTCGGGCAGCGTGATGACGCCGGTGACGTCGGTGGTACGGAAGTAGAACTGCGGACGGTAGTTCGTGAAGAACGGGTTGTGACGGCCACCCTCCTCCTTGGAGAGGATGTACGCCGTGCCCTCGAACTCCGTGTGCGGGGTCACCGAGCCGGGCTTGACGACGACCTGGCCGCGCTCGACCTCGTCACGCTTGGTGCCGCGGAGGAGCAGACCACAGTTCTCGCCGGCCCATGCCTCGTCGAGCTGCTTGTGGAACATCTCGATACCGGTGACGATCGTCTTCTGCGTCGGGCGCAGACCCACGATCTCGACCTCGGAGTTGATCGCGAGGGTACCGCGCTCGGCGCGGCCCGTGACGACCGTGCCACGGCCGGTGATGGTGAAGACGTCCTCGATCGGCATGAGGAACGGCTTGTCGCGGTCACGCACCGGGTCGGGGATCGACTCGTCGACGGCCTCCATGAGGTCGAGGACCGACTGAACCCACTTCTCGTCGCCCTCGAGGGCCTTCAGGCCCGAGACGCGGATGACGGGGGCGTTGTCGCCGTCGAAGTCCTGCGACGACAGGAGCTCACGGACCTCCAGCTCGACGAGCTCGAGGATCTCCTCGTCGTCGACCATGTCGGCCTTGTTGAGCGCGACGAGCAGGTAGGGCACGCCGACCTGCTTGGCGAGCAGCACGTGCTCACGGGTCTGAGCCATCGGGCCGTCGGTGGCGGCGACCACGAGGATCGCGCCGTCCATCTGGGCGGCACCGGTGATCATGTTCTTGATGTAGTCCGCGTGGCCCGGGGCGTCGACGTGCGCGTAGTGACGCTTCGGGGTCTCGTACTCGACGTGCGAGATGTTGATTGTGATACCGCGCTGGCGCTCCTCAGGAGCCGAGTCGATCGACGCGAAGTCGCGCGGAACGTTGACGTTCGACGGGTACTTGTCGGCGAGCACCTTCGAGATCGCCGCGGTGAGCGTCGTCTTGCCGTGGTCGACGTGACCGATCGTTCCGATGTTCACGTGCGGCTTGGTCCGCTCGAACTTGGCCTTAGCCACTGGGTCCTCCTCAGGACGGTCATGTAGAGGTTCCGGGCACTGGTTTGCGACCGGTCGTCTACGGGGATTTCTCTAGCTTAGTAGAGGGGTTTCTGTGAAGTTGTGGGGTTCGGATGCCTCGGCCGCCCTCGACGAGAGCGGAGCCGAGGCATCCGCAGAGGTCATTCGCCCTTGTTCTTCTGGACGATCTCCTCGGCGACGTTCTTGGGAACCTCGGCGTAGCTGTCGAACACCATCGAGTAGACGGCGCGACCCGAGGTCTTCGAACGCAGGTCGCCGATGTAGCCGAACATCTCCGACAGCGGCACGAGCGCGCGCACCACCTTGACGCCGGTGACATCCTCCATCGACTGGATCTGGCCACGACGGGAGTTCAGGTCGCCGATGACGTCGCCCATGTACTCCTCGGGCGTGCGCACCTCGACGGCCATGACCGGCTCGAGCAGCACGGGGCTCGCCTTGCGGGCGGCCTCCTTGAAGCCCATCGAAGCGGCGATCTTGAACGCCATCTCGGACGAGTCGACGTCGTGCGCCTGGCCGTCCATGAGGGTCGCCTTGACGCCCACCATGGGGTAGCCGGCGAGCACGCCGACGTTCATCGCGTCCTGGAAGCCGGCGTCGACCGACGGGATGTACTCGCGCGGAACGCGGCCACCGGTGACCTGGTTCACGAACTCGTACGTCTTGTCGCCCGACACCTCGAGCGGCTCCAGCTTGAACTGGATCTTCGCGAACTGGCCCGAGCCACCCGTCTGCTTCTTGTGGGTGTAGTCGTGGCGCTCGACGGTCTTGCGGATCGTCTCGCGGTACGCGACCTGGGGCTTGCCCACGTTGGCCTCGACCTTGAACTCCCGCTTCATGCGGTCGACCATGATGTCGAGGTGCAGCTCGCCCATGCCCTTGATGACGGTCTGACCGGTCTCGGCGTTCTGCTCGACGCGGAACGTCGGGTCCTCCTCAGCGAGCTTCTGGATCGCGAGACCCAGCTTCTCCTGGTCGGCCTTGGTCTTGGGCTCGATGGCGACCTCGAGCACGGGCTCGGCGAACGTCATCGACTCGAGGACGACGGGCTTGTCGGCGTCCGACAGGGTGTCGCCGGTCGTGGTGTCCTTGAGGCCGATCACCGCGTAGATGTGGCCCGCGGTCACCGAGTCGACCGGGTTCTCCTTGTTGGCGTGCATCTGGAAGATCTTGCCGATGCGCTCCTTCTTGCCCTTGGTCGAGTTGATGACCTGGGCGCCGGAGGCGAGGTGACCCGAGTACACGCGGATGTAGGTGAGGCGACCGAAGAACGGGTGGGTCACGACCTTGAACGCGAGCGCGGCGAACGGCTCGTCGCGGTCGGCGTGACGCTCGATGATGTTCTCTTCGTTCTTCGGGTCGTGCGCCTCGATCGCGGGCACGTCCAGCGGCGAGGGCAGGTAGTCCACGACCGCGTCGAGCATCGGCTGCACGCCGCGGTTCTTGAACGCCGAACCACACAGCACGGGGTACAGCTCGCCGGCGACGGTGAGCTTGCGGATCGCACCCTTGATCTCGGCGACCGTGAGCTCCTCACCGCCGAAGTACTTCTCGAGCAGCGCGTCGTCGGACTCGGCGACGGTCTCGAGGAGCTTCTCGCGGTACTCCGCCGCCTTGTCGGCGAGGTCGGCCGGGATCTCCTGGACCTCGTACTTGGCGCCCATCGTGACGTCGCCCTTCGCGTCGCCCGGCCACACCAGGGCGCGCATCTCGACGAGGTCGATGACGCCGACGAAGTCGCTCTCGACGCCGATCGGCAGCTGGAGCACGAGCGGCTTCGCCTTCAGGCGCGACACGATCGTGTCGACCGTGAAGTAGAAGTCCGCGCCGAGCTTGTCCATCTTGTTGACGAAGCAGATGCGCGGCACGTTGTACTTGTCGGCCTGGCGCCACACCGTCTCGGACTGGGGCTCGACGCCCTCCTTGCCGTCGAAGACGGCGACCGCGCCGTCGAGGACGCGGAGCGAACGCTCCACCTCGACCGTGAAGTCGACGTGACCGGGCGTGTCGATGATGTTGATCTGACGGTCGTTCCAGAAGCACGTGACGGCGGCCGACGTGATCGTGATGCCGCGCTCCTGCTCCTGCTCCATCCAGTCGGTCGTCGCCGCACCGTCGTGCGTCTCGCCGATCTTGTGGTTGACGCCCGTGTAGAAGAGGATGCGCTCGGTCGTCGTCGTCTTGCCGGCATCGATGTGCGCCATGATGCCGATGTTGCGGACCTTGGTGAGGTCGGTGAGCACTTCTTGTGCCACGGGGTCTTTTCCTTTTCTGTCCATGTGGATGCGGGGGCCGGCCCTTCGACGGGCTCAGGAACCGGGCCCCCGCATCTCGGAGGCTGTTACCAGCGGTAGTGCGCGAAGGCGCGGTTGGACTCGGCCATCTTGTGGGTGTCCTCGCGGCGCTTGACCGCGGCACCCAGGCCGTTCGAGGCGTCCAGGATCTCGTTCTGGAGGCGCTCGGTCATCGTCTTCTCACGACGACCCTTCGCGTAGCTCACGAGCCAGCGCAGCGCGAGCGTGTTGGCGCGGTGAGGCTTGACCTCGACCGGCACCTGGTAGGTCGAACCGCCGACGCGGCGGCTCTTGACCTCGAGCGTGGGGCGCACGTTGTCGAGCGCCTTCTTCAGCGTGGCGACGGCGTCCTGGCCGCTCTTGGCCTCGACGCCGCGGAGGGCGCCGTAGACGATCGACTCGGCGAGCGACTTCTTGCCGTCGACGAGGATCTTGTTGACGAGCTGGCTGACGACGGGCGCGCCGTAGACCGGGTCGTTGACGACGGGGCGACGGGGCGCGGGTCCCTTGCGAGGCATGTTCCTTAACCCTTCTTCGCGCCGTAGCGGCTGCGGGCCTGCTTGCGGTTCTTCACGGCCTGCGTGTCGAGCGCGCCGCGGACGATCTTGTAGCGGACGCCGGGGAGGTCCTTCACACGGCCGCCGCGGACGAGCACGAGCGAGTGCTCCTGCAGGTTGTGGCCCTCGCCGGGGATGTACGCGGTGACCTCGGTGCCGTTGCGGAGCTTGACACGGGCGACCTTGCGCATCGCCGAGTTCGGCTTCTTGGGCGTGGTCGTGTAGACGCGGGTGCAGACGCCTGCCTGCTGCGGGTTCGCCTTGAGCGCGGGAGCCTTGGTCTTGGCAGGCTTCGAGGTGCGCCCCTTGCGAACCAACTGCTGAATGGTTGGCACGTTCTCTCTTCTCTGGTTGTGCTGCACGGTGACAGCGGTCGTGTTCTCCTCCCGCGGGACGGATCCTGCGGGTCTCACGTGGATCCACCGGCACGCCAGAGCCTGGCGCTGCGTTCGTTGGTGGATATGCCGTGGGGGTGGCCTGTTCGCAGACCGATCCCTGAGATGTCGTCACCCGGTCGTCCTGTGCCTAGGCACAGCGGACGGCGCGCGTGAGCGCACACCCGATCTATGATACGCCGGATTCACGGGGGCGGCAAACGCGCGGGCCGGTGGGGCGGATGCGGCGCGAGGGGTCAGCCCGCCACGACGAGGACGATGATCGCGGCGGCCGCCAGGAGCACCGTCACGGATGCCGCAGCCACGACCGCGACGACGCGGCGACGTGCCTGCGAGCGCAGCCTCGCGTCGGCCACGGCGGTGTCGGCGGGCGCCTGCGGCGGGTGTTCGGCCGGCGGGCGGCGCGGCACCACGACGGGGGCCGCCGCGCGGACCGGGTAGACGTCGTCCGGGCCGGGGTGGGGCATCCGCGCGTCCCTGCCCACCACCTCGGGGATCGGAATCGGCTCGGGCACCGACTCGCCTCGGGCCCGGCGGCGCGACTCGCGGTGCGCGATGACGGTCGAGCCCTCGGTCGGCTCCGCCTGCTCGGGCGGCTCGTCGAGGGCGGTGTCCTCGGCGGAGCCGCGCCGACGGGGCCCGGGGCGGCTGCGGTCGACCACGACGGTCTCGTCGACCGGGTCGACGCGCTCGGCTCCCCCGACCGGGTCCTCCGCGGTCGGGTCCTGCTCGGCGGGCGCTCCCCCGGTCGAAGCGATCACCCGTCGGTCCGGACGAGCCTCAGGTCGGCGTCGCCGAGCAGGATGCGCGAGCCTGCGATCGACTCGACTCCCGGCACGACGTCGATCTCGGCGCCGACGTCGGTCACGAGCACCACGCCGTTCGTGGAGTCCAGGTCGACGATGATCCACTCCTCGTCTCGGAGCTCGAGCCGCGCGTGGGTCTTGGAGACCGTCGGCTCGTCGATCGGCACGAGCTGCGCGTCGGGGAATTGCGGGTCGCTCGACGGCCGGCGGCCGAGCAGGACGACGTCGGACGTGAGCGGCACGGAGCGCCCCGCGGGCATCTGCAGCGTCCACGTGGTGCGGCGGCGGCGCGCGACGATCGTCTCTTCGAGCGGCTCGTCGGGGATCTCGGCCTGCGGATGCTGCGCCGACACCGATGAGCGGGCCGCGCGCGGAGCGCCGGCATCCGGTGCGCCGGCGATCGCCGACACCTCCCCCGACTCGCCGAACGCGTCGCCGTCGGTCGGTGCCCACGGGTCGCGCGTCGGAACCTCGGGCGCCCGTGGCACGCGCGTGACCGGCGGCGCGGCCGGCGGCGGCACGGGAGATGCCGCGCTCACGCCGGGGATCGCGGAGATGGGTCCGGGAGCGTCGGAGACACCACCCGTCACCTCACCCGTCACGCCGAGCGACGGCTCGTAGTCGAACATCGCCCACAGGTCCTCGTCCGACCCCGGGACCGGCGCCGAGCGCGCGGAGCGGCGCAGACCCGCTCCCGCCTCGACCGGGTCGGTGCGCGCGGGACGGTGCTCGGAGTCGAACGCGCGGAACGCACCCTCGGACGGACTCGTGGCAGGGTGCGAGACGGCGGAGCGCGGCGCTGCGTCATCGAGCGGCGAGCCCGCTGCCGGAGCCATGTCGGCACCCGGCTCGGTGGGGGCCGTGGGCATGGGCGGCACGGCCGGCCCCGCCGGAGGCGCATCCGAAGCCGGCTGCCAGGGTCCGTGCACCTGCGCGGCCTCGGCGGCCGACGCTCGGGGCACGGGCGGGATCGGGTTCTGCGAGCGCGTCGCCGCCGGACGGGACCCCGCGATCTCGGGGTCGACGACGGTCGGCGGGAGCGGCGGCGCCGGGCGTACCCAGCTCGGCTCGGACGACTCGGGAGCAGGATCGTCCGATCGCGAGCGCGCGGGTCCGGGCGCCGCGTACGTGTGACGGGTCGGGCCGGTGGGGCCCACCGCGCCACCCGGTCCGGTCGCGGCGCCCCCGGGGAAGACCGGCGACAGGGAGCGCGTGTCGTCGAGGGGCCGGCGCGCGACCCACCGATCCGGGCCGAACCCGAGCACGGTCGCCCACACCGGGAAGAGCAGTGCCGCGAGCACCGTCATGCCGGCATCCTTGCCGAACGCGACGTTCACGCGGTGACAGGCCATCACGATGAGCACCCACGCCGCGAGCGTGCCCACGATCGGCACGAAGACGACGAGGAAGAGCCACCCGGAGAGCCCACCGAGCCACAGCAGCGTCATGCCGTTGTAGACGGGAACCCACGCCTTCCACGGCTCCTCTCCCGACTTTCGGAAGACGGCGGCCAGCGCGATCGCGGTCCACACGTACAGGGCTATGGCCAGGACCACCGCGACGGATCCCATTGCGAAGGCGAGGCCTGAGGTGTCGGTCATGGCGTGGTGCGCACGGCGCTCGGCCGGCGCGTCCCCCTCTCGACGGTGTGCGGGCGTCGCCCGTGCACGGGCGACGCCTGTCTGACGAACGATTTCAAAGATACGGTCGCGGCGAGTCGACGCCATACGCTTTCACCCTCGGTGAAGGCGCGGCGCTCCTCGTCGACGATGCTCCAGAACTCCGCGACGTCCTCGTCGCGGAGCGTCGACCGCGAGAACACCGCCCGGTCGGCGGCGACGGCGAGCTCGGCGCCGCGCGGCGTCGCGAAGCTCTCGGCGAGCTCGGCACGGGTCGCGGATGCCGGCGCGCTGCGCCCGGCGTCGACCGCGGCATCCGTGTACTCGTCCCATCCGGCCGCGAAGCGGGCTGCTGCGTCGCCGCGGGTGCGGCGGCTGTGGCGGCGCGACGCCTTCGCCGCCGCGACGACGACGAACGGTCCCGCGATGAGCGCGAGGCCCGCGAGGACGAGCCCCGCGATGCGCAGCGCGGGCCACAGCCACGATAGGTCGATCCCGGCGTCGGCGGGATCGCCGGGCGGCGCGGCCTCGTCCTCCTGGAACGGCTCGGGCGGCACGACCTCCTCGACGGAGTCGGGGCGCACGTCGGTCGGCAGCTCGGGATCGCGCTGCCGCGTGAACTCGAGACTGGGCGAGTTCTCGTGCTGCGGGGTCGCCGCGATCGGCACCCACTGCCCCTCGGCGGACTGCACCTCGACCCATGCCGACAGATCGCGGGCACGGCACACACCGGCGTCGCACGTGGGCAGGTCGGGGTCGGAGGCGGACAGGTACGCGCCGACGACCACGCGCGCGGGGAAGCCGAGCTCCTGCGCGATGAGGGCGATCGCGACCGCGAACTGCTCGTCGTCGCCCACGGCGGCCACGAAGTCCTCCGGAGCGACCGCCCGCTCGTCGGCCTCGCGCTCCAGCAGACGGCGGAAGAGCGAGTCGACGCGTGCGAGCGAGTGCCCGGACGCGCTCGCCTGGAACGTGTAGTCGCCGAGCTCGAGCATCCACGTGGGCGGGTTCTCCTCGTCGATGGCGAGCGCGTGGCTCAGGAAGCCGCGGTCGCGCAGCAGCGCGGCGAGACCCGCGAGCGCGGCGCCGCCGGAACCCTGCCGATGGTTCTCCACCCAGTCACGCAGCGTTTCGGGTGGCTCGACGCGCGCACGCGATCCGCCGGGCGCGGCGATCGACGAGAGGTCGACCGGCTCGGGCTCGACCGCGCTGACGACATACCGGTCTCCGGTGCGCAGCCCGCCGCCCGCGGTCTGGACCCCGGCGGCCGCGGTCGGGTTGTAATAGAAGCCGTCCTCGAGCGCGGCCGCGCGCTCGCCCGTGAACGTCACCCGCTCGACCTGCCCGACGGTCGGCATCCAGATGTCGTCGAGCCCGTCGATCGTGATGACCGCCTCGACCGGCTGACCCGCGCCCGCATCGAGCGTCGACGGCACGCGCACGAAGCGTCCGGCGTCGACCGCTTCGTTGCCGGCACCGGTGCGGTACACGGCGCCGTCGTACGCGTCGAGCGTTGCGAGGCGCACGCGCTCGGGGAGGGGTCCGTCCGAATCGACCGTGAACAGCACCTCGTCGGCGCGATCCGGGTCGAACATCGCGCGATAGGACGCAAGCGGGCTCACGGCCGCGGCGAGGTCGAGATCGGGACCGACCGCCGACCTGAGCACCTCACGCGGGGCATCCGCCGCGACCGCGGGAACAACCGCCGTCACGCCGACGACCGCGACCGCGACCATGCCGGCGCCGAGCGCGATGCGGCGACGGTCGGCCGCCGACGGCTTCCGCGGGATGCGCACCCCGCTCGAGGCGGCCGCGCGGCGGAGCGCCCGGATGCGCTCGTCGCCCGTGCGCCACGCGAGCCACACGAGGCACGCGAGGAGCCCCGCGATTCCGAGCGCGGTCTCGACCGGCGCCTGCAGCCGCACCGGGCCGAGCACGAGCGGCTCGCTCACCGACGTCCGCCCGAAGAAGAGCCCGAACGACAGCATGCCCAGGCCGACCGGAACCGCGGCATACGCGACGCGCGAGTCGCGCCACGACAGCAGCAGCGTCGCGCACGTCCCCGCGAGGAACACGATGAGCGCGGGCACGAGCAGGTTGCGGTACGCCCCCACGGGCAGGTCGACCGTGACGAGGTCCTTCCAAGCCAGCACCGCGCCGCTCGCGACCTCGCCCAGGCCGCGTGCGACCTCGAGCGGCGCGCCCAGCCGAGAGGGGACCGCGAGCGGGACGCCCAGCACGAGGATGGCGGAGGCGACCACTCCGGCGGTCGCCCATCCGCTCCAGCGGCGCACCCACGAGACCACCGCGATCGCGGCGGCGACGGCGATCGAGACGACGACGAGGAGGATGTACGACGACGAGCGGTAGATCGGCCACGCCGCGAGCGCCGCGAGCGCCGCGATCACGGGGGTGAACAGCGACCCCGCCACGACGCGCGCCGTGAAGAGCCGCCGGTTCGGACGACGACGTCGCGACCTGCCGGCGCCGCTTCGCGCGACGAGCTGCTCGGTCATGACGTCGCCCCCTGCAGCAGGAGCCCGGTGAGGTCGTCGAGCGTGCCGACGGTGAGAACCGTGAGGCCGGGGAGCGTGCGGGTGCGGGGGTGGGCGCGCTCGTCGCAGATGACGGCGGCCACCGTGGTCTCCGCACCGAACCCGAGCGCGGCCTGCCGCAACCGCGTGAGCGGCACGGTCGAGCCGACCACGACGAACGCGATCGAGAGGTGGTCGCTCGACTCCGCCGCGAGCCGCCCCACGTCGGCGACGGGCATCGTGCTCTCGAGCATCTCCACGCCGCTGAACGCGTCGAGGAGCGTTCGGCTCGACGTCGCGGGGAGGCGCCGGATCGCGCGCAGGCGCCCACGCACGACGCGCGGGATCTCGGTGCCCACGACGACCTCGACCTCACGCACATCGTGCACGGCGCGCAGTCCCAGCGACGCGGCGCAGCTCACCGCGAGCTCGTACTCGTCCTCGTCGGCGAACTCGCCGACCGACGACGCCAGCACGACCGCCATGCGCGATCGACGGGACTCCTCGTACTGACGCACCATGAGCTGGCCGGTCTTCGCCGTCGACTTCCAGTGGATCTGGCGGCGTGCGTCGCCCGGGGCGTACTCGCGGATCGCGTGGAACGACATGTCGGCGTCGACGAGGCGGCGCGTCGGGCTTCCTTCGAGGTCGCGCACAAGCCCCGTGCTCGTCGACGGGATCCCGACGGTTCGCGGATGCACGTGCAGCACGTGCACATCATGGAACGCGTGCTCGCGGCGCAGGAGACCGAGCGGATCGCTGCGCACGGTCGTCGCGGGGCCGACGTCGTAGACGCCGCGGCGCAGGCTGGGGATGTCCAGCGGCTGCGACACGAAGTGGCCCGGGCGCAGGAGCGGGACGCCGAACTCCACGAGGCCGTTCCCCACGGGGATGTCGATGCGACCGGGCAGGGCGAGACGCGTTCCCGCGTTGCGCACGACGACCTCGCCCACGACCCCCTCGCCCGCGACGATCCGCTCCCGCGCAAGTTGCAGATCCACGTCGTACAGCCGCGTGCCGAACAGGAAGGGCACCGTCATGACGAGCAGCACGACCGCGACCGCGCCCGCGACGATCCACTCGACCCACCCGAACACGAGCCCGAGCACGAGGCCGAGCGTCGCGGCCGCGATGACGAGCGCGCCGGCCGGCCGCACCGTGCGCGCCGCCCACGTCCAGGCCCGTGCGATCGCCGCACCTGCGGCCCGAAGCGCCTCCGTGGACCGCACGACCGCGCGCACGAGGACGCCGCCTCGACGCGTGGTCGAGGTCACCTGGATCGTGCGGTCGGACGAGTCGCTCTCGAGAGACGTCCGGGTCTGCCGCGGGTCGGTCAGCGTCATACGGCCTCTCTACGGCTGGGCGGAGTCACGTCGAGCAGCACCTGCCCGACGACGGCCTCCTGCGTGACACCGTCGAACTCGGCCTCGGGGTGCAGGATCAGTCGGTGCGACAGGACCGGCACGGCCAGCGCCTTGACGTCGTCGGGCGTCGCGTAGGTGCGCCCCTGCGCCGCTGCACGGGTGCGCGTCGCACGTGTGAGGGCGAGGGCTCCGCGGATGCTGACGCCAAGACGCACCTCGTCGGCCGAGCGCGACGCGTCGACGAGGCGCGCGATGTAGTCGAGCACGAGCGCGTCGATGTAGACGTCGCGCGCGAGGTCGGCCATGCCGACGAGCGCCTGGGGCGTGATGATGGGGTCGAGCTCGGCGGTCGCGACCGCCGCCCCGTCGAGGATTCGGACGGTCGCCGCGTGGTCGGGGTACCCGAGCGACGCGCGCATCATGAAGCGGTCGAGCTGCGCCTCGGGGAGCCGGTAGGTGCCCGCCTGCTCGACCGGGTTCTGCGTCGCGAGCACGAGGAAGGGCACACCGACCTGCCGTGAGACGCCGTCGATCGTCACGCGTCCCTCCTCCATCACCTCGAGGAGGGCCGCCTGCGTCTTGGGGCTCGCGCGGTTGATCTCGTCGGCCAGCACGATGTTCGCGAAGACCGGACCGGCGTGGAACTCGAACGCCCCGGACTTCTGGTCGTACACGGTGATGCCCGTGATGTCGCCGGGCAGCAGGTCGGGCGTGAACTGGATGCGCGTGTTCGTGCCCTGCACCGACTGGGCCATCGCACGCGCGAGCGAGGTCTTGCCGGTGCCCGGCACGTCCTCGAGCAGCACATGACCCTCACTGAGCATCGCGGTGAGCACGAGCTCGACCACGTGGCGCTTGCCGAGCACGGCGCGCTCCACGTTGTCGGCGATCTGGCCGAACGTCTGCGCGAACCAGGTCGCCTGCTCCTGCGTGATGGTCATGCGGGTCGTCCTCCGGGTGTCGGTCATGGCGCGGGCTCGGGGTCTTCGGGCGGGAGGTTGGGGTTGCACGTCGCAGAGAACGTCGTGGTGGCCGGCTGGAGCCCCCAGCCCTGCGCGGACCAGTCGACGCTCACGCCGATTCCCTCCACGCGGACCGCGCCGACGGGCACGGTCCAGTCTCCGGGCGTCGACGCGAGAGGCGCGCCCGCCGCGTCGAAGTATCTCAGCCCGGCGTTCGAGAACACGATGGCCGCCTTGCCCGCCGGCGTCGCGGACGAGTCCCCGCGCGGCTGCAGCTGGCTGCCGCCGACGCACGAGTCGACCCACCATGTGGCCTGGAGCTGGAAGGGCGCTCTGCCCGGGGCGGGCGTCACCGTGGCCCATGGCGTCGCGGTGCCCCAGCTCTCATGCACGTAGCGCACCTGCAGACCCGGGTCGCGGTCGAACACCGCGGGCGGGATCCCCTGGTTGAACTCGACGCGGTTGCGGTTGGGGATGCGCTCGGGGGAGGTCGGCGTCGCGCGGATGACCCAGTCCGCACGGCTCGCGCCGACGTTCGGGACGCCGTCGACGACGAACGTCCACCCGGTGGGAGCCGCGCCGGACTGCACCGCGCGCACCGACGCGGTCGTCGTCACGCGTCCGTAGGACGTGTCGCCGAACCACGACTCGGCGCACAGTGTGAAGGCGTACTCCTCGCCGTCGGGGAGGCCGCTGAACACGGCACTCGCGCCGTCCGGCGTCGCGGTGCAGGGCTGGCCGTCGCGAACGATGCCGAACCGCAGCGTCGATCCGTCGCCGTTCTGTGTCGCGGAGCCGTTCGCCCTGACGACCGATGTGCCGTCGCCGGACGACTGCGACGTGAGCGTGAGGACAGGATCGCGGGGTGCGCCGATGCCGCTCGCCCACACCGTGACCGCCGACCCGGAGGTCGTGCCCCCGAGCCCCGGCGGCAGCTCGAAGCGTGAGAAGGGCGTCACCGTGATGGGCGAGGTCGAGTTCGACCCGACGCGGTAGGACGGGATCTCGACCGTGGTCTGGCCGCGGCCCACGGGCACTCGCAGCAGCTCGCCGGCGGGGCTTGCGACCTCGAGGCTGGCGGTCTGGCTCGCGTCGACACCCTCGACCGTGAGCGCGACGACGCCGCCTTCGCCGCCCGTGACGACGGGCCTCGCGCTGACCGCGGCGGGCGCGGGCGGTGCGTCGTACGCCCACGCGGCCGTGCTGACGCGCGTGAGCGACTCGCCGACGGCATTGACCGCGGATGCCTCGTACACGCGCCGCTCTCCGTTGGGGGCCGAGATCGAAGGACAGATCCCCTGGGCATCGCACTGCGCGACGACTTCGCCCGCGTAGCGGACGACGAAGCCCGACAGCGCGGGGTACGCGAGCGCCGACTCGCCCGGATCGACTCTCAGCGTGAGCGATCCGTTCGCATACGCCGTCTGCCGCAGGCTCGCGGGCGCCTTCGGGTAGCCGAGAAGGTCGAGCAGGAGCTGTCCGTCTCGCTCGGCGTTGGTGCGCCGGTTCTGGGCGTCCTGGACCGAGAACGCGGCCGTGCACGTCGCGCCCGGCGCATCCGCGGTCCACGAAGCCGTGACGGACGTCGCGGACGCCACCTGGAAGGTCACCCCGACGCACGCGCCCGTCGGTTTCACGTCGACCACCTGCAGCGGGGTGCGCGGCAGGGGGTTGACCTCGCCGGTGGCGCCGATGACGTCGATCGTGCACGAGGTGCCGGCTGCCTGGGTGCACTGCTGCGTGACGGATCCGCCGCGGGGGAGCGTCGAGGGCGCGGCGCCGACACGCAGGATGAGCCGCACCGGCTCGACCCCCGCGTGGCTGGTGACCGACACGATCGAGGCCTCCTCGGTTCCCGGGACCGCCCGGTCGGCGCCGGTCACCGTGACGGTGGATCCGTCGAGAGAGACGTCGAACGCGGCCCCCTGGTAGTCGAGGGCGTACTCGATGCCGTCCCAGTCGGGGCGCAGCTGCCACTCCGTCATGGCCGTCAGATCGAACGTCGCGGTCTCTCCGGGCCCGACCGTCATGGACCCCGCCCGCAGCTCGGGCTGCGGATCGAGCGGCTCGACGCGGATGGGCACCGACAGGTACGTCCACTCGGTATGTCCGGCCAGTCGCACGGGGACCTGACACGCGTCAGCCCACGGCGCACCTGCACCGGCGTCGTACCGCACGACCGACCCCGTCTCGCGCACGCAGGCTGCGCCCTCACGGGCTCCGGATGCCTTGACACCCTCGCCGACCTCGACGGCGGCGCCGCGCGGACGCACGACGAGGTCGCCCATGTCGAACGCCACCGACGCGAGCTCGCGCACGTTGCGCGCGCCCATCCCGGCCCGGAGCGCGAGCGTGAGGTCGTCTTCGCCCGGCACGCGCAGGAACCCGTACGTCGTCACCTCGCCCGACTGGCCCTCGCCGGTGACCGAGAAGGGGATCACCCGGGTCGTCTCGGGCAGCGATCCGCGGATGCGGCGGCCCTGCGCGGTGACGTCGTCGGGGTCGCCCCACAGCGCGAGGTCGAGGTCGTCGACGTCTCCGGACGGCCACGACACCTTGCCGGTGAGCACGTCGACCCCGCGCGGGAAGTCCTCGCGCGACTCCGCGGTGAGCACCGTGTCGGTGACGATCGGGAAGTCCGGGACGCTCTCGCGGACGACCTTGACGACGATGAGACCTCGACCGGTGTTGCCCGACGTCGAGACGACGTCGTACAGGAACGCCATCGTGCCGGGCGTGTTTCCCGCCGAGATGACGACCGTCTTCTCGTCGACCTCACGCAGCCGCGACTCGAGCCGCTCGTACTCGGGGTTCTCGGTGCCGTCGTCGAGCGTCGGCGCGACGTCGGGCCGCACGTCGGTGATCGCGAGCTCCCCCATCGTCGGGTCGATGTCGTTGGACAAGGGGCTCACGCGGATCGTGCTGTTCGCGCCCACCTGCACCTGCACGTAGTCGGTGAAGGTGATCGGGCTCGGGTTCGCCTGGCTGTCGAGCACGCCGACTCGCGCGGTCGCCTCGCCGGTCTGCCCGAACGCGTCGACGACGCGGTAGCGGAAGGACACCTGGCCGCTGAACCCCGCGACGCTCGTGTACACGAGGGACTCGCCGTCGGGCGAGATCGTGGCGACGCCGTGGTCGGGCTGGGACACCACCTGGTCGAGCCGCACGACATCGCCGTCGGGATCCATGCCGTAGCCGTCGAACTCGATGACCGTCGACTGGCCGCTCAGCACGCGCCCCTCGAGCGTGTGGGGCTGCGGGGGGCGGTTCTCCTCGTTCGGCAGCACCTCGATGCGCACGACCGCGGAATCGGCGAGCGAGGGCGCACCCGAGGTGTACACCCGGTACTCGACGCGATACTCGCCCGGTTCCTCGGGCGCGAGGTACCGCAGCGTGTCGCCCGCCGCGAAAGCGAGCGCGTCGTCGGTCGACGACGTGATCGATGCCGGGTTGAGAATCGGTCGGCCGCCGGCGGGCGCGATGTCGTTCTCGAGCACGGGGATGTCGATCTGCGCGCCCGCGCGTACGACGAGCGAGTCGTCGACCGCGATCGGAGCGAGCTCGGGCGCGGGGGGAAGCAGATAGACGGTGGCCTCACCCTGCACGCTCGCGCCGCGGTCGGCGGTGCCGTCGCTCACCGTGTACGTGATCGTGCCGAGCCGCCCGGCCTCGCTCGTCGCGGTGGTGCCCGACACGCGCAGGTAGTTCTGGCCGACGACGTCGACGGACAGGGACGCCCCCGGGTCAGCCGTGGCGACGACGTCGCTCAGCAGGAGCACGCGTCGCGTGGGGTTCTCGACCGCGACGAAGACGTCGAGCGTCGCGTCCTGCTGCGGGTGCACGAAGGCGACGACTGGTGCGGTCGCCAGCTGCGGGGGCGCGTCGGACGGCAGGACGGTGATGCGGGCCGTGCCCGTGTCGTCGTTGGTCCCGTCCGTGACGGTGAACCCCACGCGATAGGTGCCCGGCTCACTCGCCGAGAAGTCGAACTCGGTCGAGCCGCGCACGACGGTGGCGGTCGCCGTGGCGTCGTCGAGCACGCGGACCGAGTCGAGCGACAGCGTGCCTGCCGTGCCGGTCACGTGCGGCGCGACGTCGACGGTGATCGCGGCATCGAGGGAGTCGACCACCGCGAAGGACTGCACGTGGAGCTCGGGCTCCGGGGTGACCTCCACGACGAGTGTCTTGCTGGCCGTGCGGCCGGTCGTGTCGGAGACCGTGACGTCGAGCTCGATCGTCTCGGCGCCTTCCGAGCCGTCGTCGCTGTGCTGGTACACGACGTCGCCGTCGGGGGTCGCGGCGACCGACCCCCTGCCCGACAGGTTCCGCACGTCGAGCAGCAGCATCGGATCGCCCTCGGGGTCGACCCATCCGGGCAGCACGGGCACCGTGACGGTGCCGCCCCGCGCCACTTCCGGCTCCGGCCACTCCGCGAGGCATCCGTCGACTCCGCACCACACCGGCGCGGAATCGCCCCCTGTGATCGTCAGCGTCACCACCGCCGGGTCGGACGGGAGCCCGCCCTCGACCGTGCCGTCGGTCACGGCGTACGAGAAGGCCGCCGTCCCCGTCGCGCCCGGTTCGGTGCGCACGGTGATCCGCTGGCCGTCGTCGGTGATCGAGACCGTGCCGAACGCCGGATCCAGGCCCGCGACCGACGCGGGGTCGATGCTGAGCACGTCGCCGTTGGGATCGTGGTCGTTCAGCAGCACGGGCAGCGTCGTGAGCGCGCCCGCGCGCACGCCGAAGGCATCCGGCTCCGCCACCGGCGGTCGCGGGTCGATCACGACCGGGACCTCGACCTCGCTCTCCACGGCGTCGGGCTGGATCTCGTCGTCGAGGCTCCAGTTCTGACTCGACTCGACGAGTCGTCCGTCGGGGATCGTCCACACCCACCCGGTGCGCGTCTCGTTGAGGATCATGCCGCCGCCGCCGCGCACGAACACGGGTCGCCGCTCGCCCTCCAGCGGCTGCCCGCCGTAATCGAGCTGCTCGAAAGCGCCGGTCTCGGAGTTCCACAGCGTGCCGGGGCCGTCGCCCTGCGGCAGCCAGGCGGCGTACACGACGCCGTCGCGTGCGACGGGCCGTGCCGGCGTGCCGAGCCCCGCGCCGCCCGTGCCGGGCACCACGGTGGGTTCGGAGCCGTCGACGGGGACGCGCACGAGCACGGAGTCGTCGGCGACGTACACGGCGTCGCTGTTCTCGTCCGCCGCGCTGATGACGGGCGTCCCCGTGACGGGTGCCTCCAACGCGTCCTCCACGTCGCGCACCCGCACCTCGCCGTCGACGTCGACGATGACCCAGCGGTTCCCCGCCGCCGAGATCACGGGATCGGTCAGCCCGTCGACGTCGAGCTCGTCGCGCCCGCGCACCTCCGAGGCCGGGATGTCGTAGCGCAGCACCGCGCCGTCGGCCGACGAGTACGAGTAGAGCCGGCCGCGCTCGTCGACCGCGATCGCGTCGGACGTGTACTGCGGGGCGTCCTCGTCGTCGGACGGGTACGGTTCCAGCTCCTTCCGCTCGCCCGTCGAGAGCCGCCCGACATGCACGGCGCCGGAGTCCGTCACGTACGCGACGAAGTCCCCGGCGGTGGCCACCTCGACCGTCCCCTGCGGGGTCGCCGGCGACGACCGCAGCACATCCTCGCCGAGATCGGTGGGCAGCACGGGATCGATCGGCGTGACCTTGCTGTAGCTGTCGGAGAAGATGTACGCGCGATCGCCCGACTGCACGACGTCGTTCGGGTTGCTGACGGCCCGCACCGTGTCGAGCTCGCGCACGGCGGTGTTCACGCGCGCGTAGCGGCGGCCGTCGGCGGTCTGCAGCGCCCAGACCGACGTGTCGACGGGAGGCGTCTCCTGCGCGTCGAGCCCCGGCCACACGATGCCGATGCCCACGACGAGCGCGGCGACGGCCGTCGTCGACGCGAGCCCGATCGCGGTGCTCCGGCGCATCACGAGCCTCCGGTCAGCATGAAGTAGACGACGGAGGCGGATGCGGCGACCGCCGCCGCGGCGACCCCGACGACGATCCACACCGCGGCACGCCGCGAGACAACGGCCGAGGCGGCCGGCGCGGCGAAGTCGGTCTCCTCATCGCGCGCGAGCGCCGCGACGCCGACCGCGACGGGCTGCTTGCGGGAGCTCTCGTGCTCGACCTTGCTGCGCACGGGGCCGCGGGGCGTGGCATCCGTGAAGTCGACCTCGTCGGAGACGGGCGTCCATTCGTCGGTGGGCACCTCGAGCGGCGTCGGCGTGAGGCCCATCGACGCCTGCACGCGGCGCAGGGCCTCGGCGAAGGCGAGGGCGGACGGATGCCGCTGCCGCGGGTCGCGCGACATCGCCGTCGCGAGAACCTCCTGCAGCGCGGGCGGGACGTCGGCGCGCGTGATCGGCGTGTACGAGGCCTTCGCGATGCGGCGGCGCAGCTGCTCCTTGCTGTTCTGGCCGCGCTCGCGCCGTTCGAAGGGGCTGTGGCCGGCCAGCAGCGAGTAGACGGTCGCGCCGAGGCTCCACACCTCGCTCGGAATGGAGCCCGCCGTCTGCTCCGCGATCACCTCCGGCGCGCTCCACGGGATCGACATCGCGAGCACTTCGTCGGCGGTCTGCCGCGCGAGCGACGACGAGATGCCGAAGTCCGCGAGCACGGGGGCGCCGAACGTCGTGACGAGGATGTTGCTCGGCTTGACGTCTCGGTGGACGAGCCCCGCACGGTGCGCGGACTCGACCGCGCACGCCATCTTCACGCCGATGCGCAGCACCTCGTCGACCGGGATCCGCTCGATGCGGTACCGCTGCGCCAGCGACCCCGGGCAGTACTCCATGACGATGTACGGGCGTCCGTCTGCCGAGATCCCGGCCTGGTAGACCGTCACGATCGACGGATGCGCCGACAGGTGTGCGAGCACGTCGGCCTCGGCGTTGAACATGCGCAGCAGGTCGGGGTCGCGCACGTCGCTGGGCAGCACCTTCACCGCGACATCGCGACGCGGCATGTCCTGCTCGTAGAGGAACACATCGGCGAACCCACCCGAGCCGAGCGGTCGGATGTAGGACAGCCCCGGCAGAATGGGCGGCGCTGAGGGGAGTCTGGTCGCCACGATCCTCCCTGCTGGACGGAGCCGAGGGTCCCCAACGCCCCTCGTTCGCGCATCCGCTTCGGCCCCGTCATGCTAACAAAGGCCGATGAGAGCGAAGCGTCTATCCACAGCGCTCCCCCAGCGCGCGGGCGACTTCGTCCGGCCTCAGTCCTGCGACCCGTCGAGCGGGTCGAACGGCACGTCGAGCGACTGGGTCAGCTCCTGCAGCATCGCCTCGATCTGCGGCTCGACGTACTGGGCGATCGCGGCCTGGATGCGCAGGCGGTGGTGCAGCAGGATCGTGCACACCTCGCGCCCGATCATGTTCGCGTAGTCGTCGGCGAGCCCGACCTCCTGGCGCAGCGCCGCCTTGGCCTCCTCGCTGAGCGGCGGAAGGGCCGGTACGTCGGCATCCGCCTCTTCGGCGAGCCCCGCGATCGTGAACAGGAAGGGCGCCCCGGGAAGGGGGTCGGGATCGAGCGGAAGGCCCTCGAATTCGGGGTCGAGGCCCTCTGTCGGACGGTAGCTGCGGGCGCGATTGCGCGCCGCCTGCTGGTCGAGCTCCGCCTGCAGCATCGGGAGGTTGCGCGCCGTGTACTCGGCGACCGCCTGATCGACGATCGTCTTGATGCGGGTCGAGAGCCCGTGCTGCACGCCGTGCGGCACGTCGGTGCCGAGCCCCGCGGCCGACAGCACAGGAGACCCGAAGCAGCGCCGGCACGGTGCCACGCGACCGCGGTGCGTCGCCGGCTCCCAGCGCGGCAGCCACTTGAGCCAGGCGTCGACAGCCTGGCTCACGCGGGTCTCGAGCGACCGCTCCATCCTCCTACGGTAGCCCGAACGCGCGCGATCGCGCGCACGAAGATCCCGAGGTCACCCGGCGTTTCCCCGTCATTCGCCGTCGTCGCCCTCCCACGGCCACTGCGGCCGGCGGGCGCGGGTGCGCGTGAGAGCGATGCCGCCCCACGCAGAGACGGCCGCGGCGGCGAGCACGACGACGCCGAACCAGCTCGTGGCGATCCGCCCCGCCACCGACCCCGCGACGGCGAGGTCCGCTCCCGCGAGGAGGCAGCCGAACCACGCCCCGGCGACGTAGGCCAGCGCCGTCGCGAGCGCGATCCAGGCCGCACTCCAGTACGACGGAGGGTCCGGTCGCAGCGCGAGGGCGAGACCGGCGGCGAACACGATCGCGGCAAGGCCCGTGCTCGCGATCGCCGGCCACGGGCCGAGACCGGATGCCGCGACCACGTCCTCATCGAG
>NZ_DASRXZ010000040.1:0-6311 GCF_035687345.1 Microbacterium sp. | reverse complement strand
CACCTGCCGAGCCCGCTGCGCATCTTCCTGCTCACGCTCGCGGTGGTCGACGACCTCATCGCGATCGCGATCATCGCGATCTTCTACACCGAGTCGATCGAGGTCGTGCCTCTGCTGCTCGGTCTTCTCACGATCGCCGTGTACGGCGTGATCGCGCAGCGGTATCGGCAGTTCTTCCACTTGAAGCCCGCCGCGGCGTGGCTCATCCTCCTGCCGATCGGCGTCGTCGCGTGGGCGTTCGTGCACGCATCCGGCATCCACGCGACGATCGCGGGCGTGCTCCTCGGATTCACGATCCCGGTGCTCCACCGCAAGCGAGACGACGTGAGCGATGACGAGCCCGGCCTGGCCGAGGTGTTCGAGCACCGCTTCCGGCCGTTGTCTGCCGGGTTCGCCGTGCCCATCTTCGCGTTCTTCTCCGCCGGGGTGGCGATCGGCGGTGCCGAGGGCCTCACGTCCGCACTCGCGGACCCGGTGCTCATCGGGGTCATGATCGGGCTCATCGTGGGCAAGCCGATCGGGATCGTGCTCACGACCTGGATCGCGACGCGGGCGCGCCACGCCCGCCTCGATCCCGCCGTCACCTGGATCGACCTCTTCGGCGTCGGTCTGCTCGCCGGCATCGGATTCACCGTGTCGCTGCTGGTGACCGAGCTGAGCTTCAAGGAGACGGACGCCCACCACGACCACGCCAAGGTCGGAATCCTCCTCGCGTCGATCGTCGCCGCCGCGTTCGCATCCGTCGTCCTCGGCGCCCGCAACCGCCGATACCGCAGAATCGAACAGGAGGAGTCGGTCGACGAAGACGGCGACGGCATTCCGGACGTCTATCCGACGCCCTGACGGATGCCGCGCCCCTCCGGCTCCGCACCGCACCGACCGCCAGGGAGCGCCCGATGGCCGACACCGACACAGACCCGCTGCGCGAAGCCGCCGATGTCATGCGCACGGTCCGCGATCGCTGCGTGTGGACGCAGCGGATCGACCATCGCGACCTCGTGCCCTACCTCGTCGAGGAGAGCGCGGAGCTCATCGACGCCGTCGAGACCGGCTCGCGCGGTGAACTGCGCGAGGAGCTCGGCGACCTGCTGTGGCAGGTGCTGTTCCACGCCGAGATCGCCTCACGCGACCCCGACGACCCCTTCGACATCGACGACGTCGCGCGGTCGCTCACCGAGAAGATGGTGCGACGGCATCCGCACGTCTTCGGCGACGCCGTCGCGAACACGCCGGAAGAGGTGCTCGTCCATTGGAACGCGGCGAAGGCCCTCGAGAAGCACGAGCGCCGGTCGGTGCTGGATGGGGTGAGCGAGCGGATGCCGAGCCTCGCGCTCGCGCAGAAGCTGCTGGGCCGTGCGGCGGCAGCCGATATCCGGACGCCGAGCGCCCTTCGACACGGCCCTGACGGGCCTGCTCAGGGACCGCGAGTCGAGACGAGATACACCCCGCCCGCGACCGAAGCGGAGCTCGGCGACGCCCTCCTCGCGCTCGTCGAGACCGCACGTGAGAACGGGTGGGACGCCGAGCGCGCGCTGCGCGAGCGCGTGCGGCGCCTGCAGGACGAGGTGCGGGCGGCCGAGGCATCCGGGTCGGATCTGGAAAACTAGGCGGGTGGCTTCCGTCAATCCGCCGCGCGGCATGCGTGACTTCCTCCCCGCCGACAAGGCCCGTCGCGAGCGCGTGCTCGCCGTCATCCGCGAGCGCTACCGCGCCCATGGGTTCGACGAGATCGAGACGCCCGTCGTCGAGGACTACGACCGCCTGCACGCCGGCATCGGCGGCGACAACGAGAAGCTCGCCTACAACGTGCTCAAGCGCGGGCTCGACGCCGACGCGATCCGCGCGGCCGCGGACGACCCTCGCGCGCTGTCCGATCTGGGGCTCCGGTACGACCTGACGGTTCCGCTCGCGCGCTTCTACGCGAGCCACCGCGCCGAGCTGCCGTCGGTGTTCCGCGCGATCCAGATCGCGCCCGTCTGGCGCGCGGAGCGGCCGCAGAAGGGCCGCTACCGCCAGTTCATGCAGTGCGACATCGACATCATCGGAGACGCATCCCCGCGCGCCGAGGCCGAGCTCGTCGTCGCGACGCTCGACACGCTCGACGCGCTCGGGCTCGAGGGCGGCAGCGTGCGGATCAACGACCGCCGTGCGCTGGACTGGATGCTCGACACGTTCGGCTTCGCGCCCGACGAGCGTGCGGGCGTGCTGATCACGATCGACAAGCTCGACAAGATCGGCCCAGACGGGGTCGTCGCCGAGCTCCGTGAGCGCGGTGCCACGGCATCCGCCGTCGACGCGTTCGAGTCCTTCCTCAAGCGCCCGCAGACGCGCGAGTTCTGGCCGTACGGCGAGCGTCAGATCCGCAAGGCGCTGCCCGACGGCGCGCCCGACGATGTCGTGGCGCACCTCGCGGGCATCGGCGAGGCGGTCGCCGCGGCGCGCGGCGGGGGAGAGATCCCGCTCGTGTTCGACGCGTTCCTCGTGCGCGGCATGGGCTACTACACGGGCACGATCTTCGAGCTCGCGCACCCCTCGGTGACGTACTCGCTCGGCGGCGGCGGCCGCTACGACGGCATGATCGGACGCTTCCTCGGCCAAGACGTGCCCGCGGTGGGCTTCTCGATCGGCTTCGAGCGCATCGTCGACCTGGTCGAGGCGAAGACGGATGCCGACGAGCGCGCGATCGTGCTCGTGCACGACCGCGATGTGCCGCTCGCCGAACTGCTCTCGCTCAAGAACGCGTTCGTCGCGGACGGCCTGCGCGTGCGCCTCGAGCAGCGCACGAAGAACCTCAAGGCGCTGCTCGACCGCGCCGCCGCGGACGGATACACCGCGTTCGCGACGGTCGCGGCCGGAGCGGGCGTCGACGACCTCGAGGTCAAGCCGCTGTCCTGAGGGCGCGCGTCAGCTGTCGCCGCCCGACGTGAGCTGCGCGGCCCATTCGGCCACACGCTGCGCGCTCTCCTCCTCGGAGAGGTCCTCGACGCGCGTCATGATCGACCACCGCACCCCGAACGGATCGCGGATGCTCGAGAACCGGTCGCCCGACACGAACGTGGTCGGAGCTTCCCGGATCGTCGCACCGGCCTCCGCAGCGCGTTCGGTGAGCGCGTCGACGTCGGGGCAGTACAGCCCCATCGAGTAGCAGTCGTCCTCGCCTTCCGGCGGCGGGACGAGGTGGTAGTCCGCGACGGGCTCGCCGAGCTGCAGGTGTCCGTTCCCGAAGTCGAGCTGCGCGTGGAACACGACTCCGTCGGACTCCGTCACGTCGACGACCCGCGCGCCGAACACGTCGCGGTAGAACTCGATCGCCTCCTTCGCGCGCGGGATCGCGAGGAACGGGGTCAGGGTCGTGAGCCCGTGGGGGATGCCGTTCGTCGTGTGGCGGCCGTTCGCCGCCGTTGCTGTCTTCTCCATACTCGGCACGCTACGGATGCCGCCCCCGGCTGCGCTTGGAGATATGCGACACGTGCGCGCCTACTCTGAAGAGCATGGATCCGACGCGTGGAATCCTGTATCCCGCGCGGCTGCCGCGGCTTACGCGGGTGCCGCCGGCCGCCGAGGCGAGCGACCTCGTGGAGTGGTTCTGGATCCCCGAGTGGGACATCGCGCCCGGCCGCTCGTCGCGGCAGGAGATCGTCGCGTACCCCGCGTCCAACCTCGTCGTGGAAGGGGGAGGCGTCGGCCTGTTCGGACCGACGACGCTCCGCTCCCACCGCGACCTCACGGGGCGCGGGTGGGCGGTGGGTGCGCTCCTGCGGCCCGCGGCGGTCGGGGCGCTGACGGCGGAAGCCGCGGCGTTGGTCGACGCATCCGTCTCTGTCGACGCCCCCGACCTCGTGCGCGCGATCTCCGACGCGATGGAGGACCCGGATGCCGCAAGGCGCCACGCTCGCGCCGCGGAGGCGTTCTCGTCGTGGCTCATCGCGCGGGCGGGAGCAGTGGGCGACGAGCAGCGCCTCGCGAACGACATGGCCGCCCTCGTCATGACCGACGCCGACATCGTGCGCGTCGATGACGCGGCCGCGCGCCTCGCGGTGTCGGTGCGCACGCTTCAGCGGCTCGCACGCCGGTATGTCGGACTGACTCCGTCGGCGATGATCCGCAGACGGAGGCTGCAGGAGGCGGCGCAACGCGTGCGCGACGATCCTGACGCCGATCTCGCGGCGATCGCGGCCGAGCTCGGCTACGCCGACCATGCCCACCTCACCAACGACTTCCGCACAGTGCTCGCCTTCACACCGAGCTCCTATCGACACGCGACGACCCTCTCGTGAACGTGCGGCGGTACTGCTAGCGTGCCGAGCACCGAGCACCTTTGCCGACGCAGCCGAAGGGAGCCCCCGTGACCGACGCAGCAACGAACGCACCCACAGGACCCAGTTCGACCAAGCCCCGCGAGGAGTGGACCGGACAGATCGGGTTCATCCTCTCCGCCATCGGGTCGGCGGTCGGGCTCGGCAACATCTGGCGGTTCCCGGGTGTGGCCTACGAGAACGGCGGGGGTGCGTTCCTCATCCCGTATCTCGTCGCGCTGATCACCGCCGGCATCCCGATCCTGTTCCTGGACTACGCGATCGGCCACCGCTTCCGCGGTGCCGCGCCGACCGCGTTCCGTCGGCTCGGCGGCCCGCGCGGGCGATGGCTCGAGACGCTCGGATGGTTCCAGGTCGCGATCGCGTTCGTGATCTCCATCTACTACGCGGTCGTCATCGCGTGGGCGCTGAGCTTCTTCGTCTTCTCCTTCGACCTGCGCTGGGGCGACGATCCGGCCGGGTTCCTGCTCGGCGACTACCTGCGCGTGGGCGACCCCGGAGTGAGCTTCGAGTTCGTGCCAGGCGTCCTGATCCCGCTTCTCATCGTGTGGGTCGCGACGATCATCGTGCTGGCGGCCGGCGTCGCGAAGGGCCTCCAGCGCGCGAACGTCATCGCGCTGCCCGTGCTGCTCATCGCGTTCCTCGTCCTCGTCGTGCGCTCGCTGTTCCTCGAGGGAGCGGCCGAAGGCCTCAACGCCTTCTTCACGCCGAACTGGGCGGCGCTCGGCGACCCGAACGTGTGGATCGCCGCGTACAGCCAGATCTTCTTCTCGCTGTCGATCGCGTTCGGCATCATGATCACCTACGCCTCCTACCGGCGGCGCCGTGCGAACCTGACCTCTCCCGGACTCGTGGTCGCCTTCGCGAACTCGTCGTTCGAGCTGCTCGCCGGTATCGGCGTCTTCGCGACGCTCGGCTTCTTCGCCTTCCAGCAGGGCATCCTCGTGGGCGAGCTCGAAGGTCTCACGGGCGTCGGCCTGTCGTTCATCACGTTCCCCGCGATCGTGGCCCAGATGCCGGGTGGCCCGATCTTCGGCGCCCTGTTCTTCGGCTCGCTCACGCTCGCGGGCTTCACGTCGCTCATCTCGGTGCTGCAGGTCGTGTCGGCGGGCATCCAGGAGAAGTTCCGGCTCACGCCGCGCGTCGCCGCGATCATCCTGGGCGTCGTGTGCACGCTGCTCTCGGTCCTGCTGTTCTCGACGACGACGGGGCTGATCGCGCTCGACGTCACGGACCAGTGGGCGAACAACATCGGCATTGTGGCATCCGCCGTGCTCATGTCGATCTTCGTCATCTGGGTGTTCCGTCGCGGACCCGAGCTGCGCCACCACTTGAACTCGGTCTCCACCTTCAAGGTCGGGCGCATCTGGGTGCTGCTGGTCGGCCTCGTGGCACCCGTCGTGCTGGGCTACATGCTCATCTCGCGCATCATCACGCTGCTCGTCGACGGCTACGAGGGGTACCCGGCGTGGTATCTCGGCCTCTTCGGCTGGGGCACGGTCGCCCTCATCGTGATCATCGCGATCGTCGCGTGGCTCATCCCGTGGCGTGAGTCCCCTGACGACTTCGCGCCATGGCCACCGCTTCCCGAGGCATCCGCCGAGACGCGCACGGAGGTGACACGATGACCGGTCTCGCCATCTTCTTCCTGATCCTCGCGATCCTGCTCGTGTGGGGAGGGCTCGTCGCCAGTGCGATCTACCTCGCGCGGCGTCCCGAGGTCGCGTCGTACCCACCCGGCGGGACCGACGATCACCGCGAGGACGCGGGGATCATCGAGCACGACACGTGAGTCAGGACGCGGCCCGCCGCTTCTCGCGCACGTAGACCTCGCGGCGCACGCGGGCGACGACGTCGCCCGAGGCATCCGTGATCTCGGTCTCGAACCATTCGCGCACCGGCGCGCCGCCCTTCGCGCGCTCGCGCAGCTCCTGCGCCTTCTCGCGCGGGACCTCGAAGTGCGCGGTCAGCACGCCGCGACCGGGCTTGACGAAC
>NZ_DASRXZ010000039.1:0-7719 GCF_035687345.1 Microbacterium sp. | reverse complement strand
CGCGTACGGCGATCTCGCCGCGGTTGGCAATGAGAACCTTGGCGATTCGAGGCATGGATGCCAGCCTACCGAGCGGCAACCCGCGCGATTTGGGTGCATCGCACAAGAACGGTCGAAAAACGTGGGCGTCCAACTACAAGGGGTTTCGCCCCTGCGTCACCCCTCGTGCGAGCCGCCCGACGGTGAGCTGCGCAGCCAGAGATCCGTCCATTCGATTCCGAGCTCTCGCACGAGCCGTCGCAGCCTCGACAGTGACATGCCGACCACGGTCGACGGGTCGCCCTCGACGCGATCGATGAACGGTCCGCCGAGACTGTCGATCGTGAAGGCGCCGGCGACGTGCAGGGGCTCCTCCGATGCGATGTACGCGTCGATCTCGGCATCCGTCAGATCACCGGCGAAGAAGACGGATGCCTCGGCCACCCCGTGCGCCTCGCGAGGCGACTCGCCCGGCCGCACGCGCACGACGGCGTGCCCCGAATGCAGAACCCCCGAGCGCCCCCGCATCGCATGCCAGCGCTCGCGCGCGGCCTCGGGCGTATACGGCTTGCCGAGCACGGCGCCGTCGAAGAGGAACATCGAGTCGCCGCCGATGACGATGCCGTCGAAATGCGGATCGTCGTCGGCGAGGCGCGCCGCCACGTCCGCCGCCTTGCGCCGCGCCAGCAGCAGCACGTGCTCGTCGGGCTCGAGCGTGCGGCCCTCGGCGGCCTCGACGGTCGCGATCACGGCGTCCTCGTCCACGTCGGGCGCGAGCGTCAGGGGTTCGATGCCCGCCTGCCGAAGGAGCATGAGCCGGGCGGGGGATGTCGAGGCGAGGCACACGCGCATGCGCCCACCGTACCGGCGGGCGGGGCGTGTGCCGTGTCTCGGGCTCGCGTCATGAAAGGGTTGGAACGTGCAGTCCCCCGACCTCATCGATCTCGACGTCACCGGCGTCGCCCACGGCGGCGTGTTCGTCGCCCGGCACGAGGGCCGGGTCGTGTTCGTGCCCGACGCGATCCCGGGCGAGCGCATCCGCGCCCGCCTGACCGAAGCCGGACCGGATGCCGACAAGCGGCGCTACTGGCGTGCCGAGGCGATCGACGTGCTCGAGGCGTCGCCTGACCGGCGGCCCCACGTGTGGCGACAGGCCGACATCGACACGCCGCCGGAGCAGCGGCCCGGCGGAGCGGACTTCGGACACATCCGCCTCGACGCGCAGCACGCGCTCAAGCTGCAGGTCATCCAGGACGCGTTGCAGCGCATCGGCGGGACGGACGTCCCCGTCACGCTCCAGGGCGCGCTCGCGGAGGTCTCCCCGCAGGGCGAGGTGATCGGCGAGGAGACCGAGGACGGCACCGGCTGGCGCACGCGCGTGAGCCTTCACGTCGACGCGGACGGGCGCATCGGGCCGTACGCCGCGCGCAGCCACCGCGTGATCGAGGTCGAGGACCTTCCGCTCGCGACGCCGGACGTCGAGCGCGTCGCCGTCGAGCTGCGCGACATGCCCCCTGGCCGGGTCGACCTCGCGCAGCCGGCGGACGGCCGCGTGCGTGTGATCCCGCGTCCCGAGCGTGCGCCGCGCGGGGCACGCCCCGGCGGGCGACGCGGTCGTGCGAAGGCGGGCGGGGCGCGGCATCCGTCACCACCTCCGGCCTCCGCGAAGCGCGATCCCGCACGCGAGGTCGTGGTCGAGCGCGTCGGCGGGCGCGAGTTCCGCGTGGACGCGGGAGGGTTCTGGCAGGTGCACCGGCTCGCGGCCCACTCGCTCACGTCGCTCGTGTCGTCGCTCCTGCGCGAGACGCGTCCCGACGGCCCCGCGATCGACCCGGATGCCTGGCACCTCGACCTCTACGGCGGGGTGGGCCTGTTCGCGGCGACGCTCGGAGAGCTGGGCGGCGCCTCCACGCGCGTGACGAGCGTCGAGTCGGATGCGCGCGCGACCGAGCACGCGGGCGAGAACCTCGCGGAGTGGGTGGGTGCGCGCGCCGAGACCGCGCGCGTCGACCGCTGGATCGCGCGGCTCGCCGACGAGGCGTCCGCCGCCGAGCGTGAACGCCTGTCGCGCGGCGTCGTCCTGCTCGACCCGCCGCGCTCGGGGGCGGGGCGCAAGGTCGTGGAGGGCATCGTGGCGCTGTCGCCGGCGACCGTCGTCTACGTCGCGTGCGACCCGGTCGCGCTCGCGCGCGACCTCGCGACGTTCCGCGTGGGGGGCTATGAGACACCCGCCGTGCACGCGCTCGATCTGTTCCCCAACTCGCATCACGTCGAGGCGGTCGCGGTGCTCTCCCGTGCCGATTCTCGCGGTTAGGCTGTCGCCATGACGCGCGTCGCGCTCATCGATGACCACGAATCCGTCCGCCTCGGACTCGAGGCGGCCTGCGCACGGGATGCCGACATGACCGTCGTCTTCTCCGGCAGCACCGTGACGGACTACCTCGACTGGCGCACCTTCAGCGGCTCCGCGCCCGCCGACGTCGTGGTGCTCGATCTCACGCTCGGCGACGGCACGACGGTGACCGAGAACGTCCGCCGCGTCGTGAGCGACGGCTCGAGTGTCATCATCCACAGCGTCGCCGACCGTCCCGCGGCCGTGCGCGAGGCGCTCGCCGCGGGGGCCGCGGGCGTCGTGAGCAAGGCGTCGCCGATCGACGACGTCATCGCGGCGATCCGCACCGTCGCGTTCGGCGAGCCCCTCAACAACGTCGAGTGGGCGAGCGCCGTCGAGGGCGACCGCGCCTTCGCCGACGCGCAGCTCTCGGCGCGCGAGCGCGACGTGCTGCGGCTGTACGCCGCCGGGCTGCCGCTCAAGGTCGTCGCCGATCGGCTCGGCGTCGCGTACTCGACCGCGAAGGAGAACATCACGCGCGTGCGGGTGAAGTACGTGGAGGTCGGACGCCCCGCACCGACGAAGGTCGACCTGCTGCGCCGCGCGCTCGAGGACGGGATCCTTTCGGAGTCCGGAGACGACGCGACCACGGGTGGAACGCGTGACCGCTGACGCGGCGGGAGTCGCCCTCGACGAGGCTTGGGGGCGCATCCCGCAGACGCGCGAGACGACGGGGGGCTTCGGCTCCTTCACGAGGCAGCGCATCGAGCGCGTCATCTCCCTCGTCATCGGACTCGGATGCCTCGTGCTCGGCACCCAGTCCTTCATCAACGCGCTCGCGCCCAGTGAGGAGATCGCCGGGTGGCATCTGCCGCTCATGATCCTCGCCTTCGTGCCGCTCGCGGTCATGCTCGTCGCGTGCGCGATCGGTCGGGGCGTTCGCCTGTTCGCCGCCCTCTACCCGATCTCGTACTGCCTGGTCCTCCTGCTGTGGCCCGCGGCGACGGCGGGTGTGCCGGTGACGTCGCCCACGGAGCCATGGATCTGGTACCTCGTGAATGTCGCGACGGTCGCGGCGATCCTCGGATACCCGCTGCCGTGGCAGATCGCATGGACCGTGCTCGTGCCGCTCCTGTTCGGCGCGGTGCGGCTGCTGCAGGCCGGTGTCGTCGACGTCGCGTTCGACGTGTGGTTCACGATCGCGCTCGACGTGTCGTTCGCCCTGATCCTCGGCGGCGTGCTCGTGACCCTCGGGTGGGTGTTCCGCTCGGTCGCGTCGAATGTCGACGAGGCGCGCGCCCTCGCGGTCTCGTCCTATGCGCGGGCGGCCGCAGCGGATGCCGCGGAGCAGGAGCGCGTCGCCGTCGCCGCGCTCATGCACGACAGCGTGCTGGCCGCGCTCATCGCGGTGGAGCGGGCGCACACGCCGCGCGAGCGCGCCCTCGCGTCGACGATGGCGCGCGAGGCGCTCACGAGGCTCGCGAACACCGAGCACGGCTCGGAGGAGGGCACGGACGACCCGAAGGACGCCGCCGCGATCGTCGCGGAGATCGAGCACGGCGCCGCCGAGCTCGGACTCGACCTCTCCGTCGCACACGATCTCGATCCCGCGACGGGCGCCCTCCCGGGCCGCGTCGCGCGGGCGCTCTCGCTCGCGGCGACACAGGCGATCGCGAATTCGGTCCAGCACGCGGATGCCGCGGGGCTCACCGTCGAGGTGAGCTCGTCGGCCAACCCCACGAAGCTCCGCATCGACGTGCGCGACACGGGCAAAGGGTTCGACATGGAGCGCGTACCCGACGACCGCCTCGGCATCCGCGGCTCGATCATCGCGCGCGTCGGCGCCGTCGGCGGCACCGCGAGCATCTCGTCGGGACCGTCCGGTACGAGCGTGCGGCTCGAATGGCCGGGGGAGGACCTCGCATGATCAGCGTGCGCAATGTCCTCGCCGGGCTCGGAGTCGCGTTCACCGCCTACCTGGCGGTGCGCGGACTCGTCTGGACGGCGCCCGTCCCGTCGCCGCTGCTCATGGTGATCACGTTCGCGGTGTATCTCGTGGTGACGTGGCTGTGCATCTTCTTCGAACCGCGCCCCGCGCAGGCATCCGGGCCCGCGGGCAATGAGGACGTCCCGCTCACGGCGGGCCCGCGCGGACCGGTCAAGCTTCCCGCGTGGGCGGCCACGGCGGCGCTCGTGTGCGCGGTCGCAGTGCCGACGGCGGTGTCGATCGCCGTGGGGCCCCAATCGCGGTCCGCGACGTTCGCGACGTGGTACCTCGGCGGCATCGGCGCGCTCATGGTGATCGTCATGGTGCGGCGCCGCCCGTGGGTCGCGTGGGCCGGGATCGCGGCGCTCGCGATCGGGTCGATCGTGTGGATGGGCCCGATCGACGCGCTCTCGCTCGGGCTCGTCGGCTCCGCCGTGTGGGTCGCGGCGGCGCAGCTGCTGCTCCTGTCGATGGACCGGGCCGCGCGCGACACGTCGCGGCTCGCGGGGCTGCAGCGGGCGGCATCCGCGTGGCAGGCATCGCAGTCGGTCCGGCAGCGCGAGCGACGCGTGCAGGTGCAGCGCGCTCTCGTCGTCGCCGGCCCCGTGCTCATGCGCGCCGTCGCGACGGCGGGGGAGCTCGACGAGAACGAGCGCCTGCAGGCGCGTGTCGCCGAAGGACGCCTTCGTGACGAGATGCGCGGTCCTCGACTGCTCGACGACGCCGTGCGCGCCGAGCTCGAGCGGGCGCGCCGACGCGGCGCGACCGTGACGGTGCTCGACGAGGGCGGTCTCGAAGACGTCGACACGTCCGCGCTCGCCATCATCCGCGCGCAGCTCGCCGACACGCTGCGCACCGCGCGCTCCGACCGCATCTACATCCGCACGTCGCCGCACGAGCGCGTCGCGGTCACGGTCGTCGGCCGCTCCGCGGCGGGCGCGGGCCTGTCCGACGAGGACGCCGTCGACCTGTGGGAGGAGATCCCTCTGCCGCGAGCGGGCGAGGGTGAGGGCGAAGGCGAGTAGCAGCCGGCGCGGCATCCGGCGCTCGGCCCGCGTCTTGTCGCAGGGACAAGCACGCTCCCCGTCCCGGCGGGGGAGGGGAGCCAGGGCGGGGAGCGGAGAAGAAGAGGCGAGGGGCGGCGAAGCCGCCCGCCCCTCGCCTGCGGACGGTTACCCGAAAACCGTCCGCTCTGGCCGAACCTGACCGACACCGAGAACCGGAGGGCAGGTCAGCCGAACGCAGAGCGTTCCAGCACTTCAAGTATCCGACCCGTCAAGTGTCCCGTCTGTAGGTATTTCGGGGGACAAATCCAGGCTTCACGGGGCGTCAGCCCTGCCAGCACGGCAGGGCGCGCGACCATCCCAGCTCGCGCGGCAGCGGCCTGCGCAGGGCGCGCTGCGAGACCGACCACGCCGAGCGCGTCGGTGGGTCTTCGGCGACCGCGTGCCTCGCCTCCTCGGCGTACGCCTCGGTGACGACCGCGACGAGCGCCGCCAGTTCGTCCTCGGTCGGCTGCCCGCGCAGCACCTCCACCGAGATCGCGTGGTCGTCGTGCTCTGCGAGGGTCACAGCGGAATGTTCCCGTGCTTCTTGGGCGGAAGGCTTGCGCGCTTGCCGCGCAGCGCCCGCAGCGCCTTCGCGATCGCGACGCGGGTCTGCGCCGGCTCGATGATGCCGTCGAGCTCGCCGCGCTCGGCCGCGAGGAACGGCGAGGCGACGTTGTACGTGTACTCCTTCGCGAGCCGCGCGCGGACGGCGGCGACGTCTTCGCCCGCCTCCGCGGCGCGCTTGATCTCGCCGCGGTAGAGGATGTTGACGGCGCCCTGACCGCCCATGACCGCGATCTCGGCCGTCGGCCATGCGAGGTTGATGTCGGCCCCGAGCTGCTTCGAGCCCATGACGATGTAGGCACCGCCGTACGCCTTTCGCAGGATGACCGTGACGAGCGGGACCGTCGCCTCGGCGTACGCGTAGAGCAGCTTCGCTCCGCGTCGGATGACGCCCGTCCACTCCTGGTCCGTGCCCGGCAGGTAGCCGGGGACGTCGACGAGCGTGACGATCGGAATCGAGAACGCGTCGCAGAACCGCACGAACCGGCTCGCCTTCTCGCCCGCGTCGATGTTGAGCGTGCCGGCCATCTGCGACGGCTGGTTCGCGATGATCCCCACGGACCTGCCCTCGATGCGTCCGAACCCGATCACGATGTTGGGCGCGAACAGCGGCTGCACCTCGAGGAAGTCCTCGCCGTCGACGATCCCGCGGATGACCTGGTGGATGTCGTAGGGCTGGTTCGGGGAGTCGGGCACGACGTGGTTGAGCGCGCGGTCGGCATCCGTCGTCTCGAACTCGAACTCGGTCTCGTAGACCGGCAGCTCCGACATGTTGTTGTCGGGGAGGAAGCCCAAGAGGGTGCGCACGTAGTCGATCGCGTCGTCTTCGTCTTCGGCCAGATAGTGCGCGACACCCGAGCGGGTGTTGTGCGTGTGCGCACCGCCGAGCTCCTCCATGCCGACGTCCTCGCCGGTGACCGTCTTGATGACGTCGGGGCCGGTGACGAACATCTGGCTCGTCTTGTCGACCATCACGACGAAGTCCGTCAGCGCGGGAGAGTACACGGCGCCGCCCGCTGCCGGGCCCATGATGATCGAGATCTGGGGGATGACGCCCGACGCCTGCGTGTTGAGGCGGAAGATCTCGCCGTACTTGCCGAGAGCGACGACGCCCTCCTGGATGCGCGCGCCGCCCGAGTCGAGCATGCCCACGACGGGGATTCCGTTGCGGAGCGCGAACTCCATGACCTTGATGATCTTGTCGCCCGCGACCTCGCCGAGCGAGCCGCCGAAGGTCGAGAAGTCCTGCGCGTAGACGGCGACCGTGCGCCCGTGGATCGTCGCGACGCCCGTGACGACGGAGTCGCCGTAGGGGCGCGATCTGTCCATGCCGAACGCGGTCGTGCGGTGGCGCACGTACTCGTCGAGCTCGACGAAGCTTCCGGGATCGACCAGCAGATCGATGCGCTCGCGGGCGGTGAGCTTGCCTTTCGCGTGCTGCTTCTGCTGCGCCGCCTTCTCGGCGTCGACCACGGCTTCCTGGTAGCGCGAACGGAGGTCTGCGATCTTGCCGGCGGTCGTGGAGAGGTCGGGCGCTTCGGTCACGCGTTCCACCTTATCGACGCGCTTTGCGCCGCCGTTGGAGGGATCGCACAAGCGCCTGTCCGATCCGCTGTCCGATTCGGCGGAGAGACGGATGCGGTAGCACCGGCCTGCCCGGGTCTAGCTGTACTGCCCAGGCAGGTTGTTTGAGATCCGGCTGATGGGCGGGAGCTTCCCGATCGCAGTGTGGGGCCTGTGGTGATTGTAGAAGTGCAGCCAGGCGGGCAGGGCTGCGCGGCGGGCTGATTCGCTGTTGTAGTGCTTCA
>NZ_DASRXZ010000038.1:0-25922 GCF_035687345.1 Microbacterium sp. | reverse complement strand
GCGTTCGTGTTGGCGGGGTTGCCCACCACGACGATCCGCACGTCGTCGGAGGCGACGCCGTTGAGCGCCGCGCCCTGCGGTCCGAAGATGCCGGCGTTGGCGGCCAGCAGGTCGGCGCGCTCCATGCCCGGCCCGCGCGGGCGCGCGCCGACGAGAAGGGCGATCTCGCATCCGTCGAACGCGACGAAGGGGTCGTCGGTGAGTTCGACGTCGTCGAGCAGCGGAAAGGCGCAGTCCTGCAGTTCGAGCACGGCGCCCTCGGCGCTGCGCAGGCCCTGCGGGATCTCGAGGAGCCGGAGACGCACGGGCCGCTCGCCGAGCATGTCGCCCGCGGCGATGCGGAAGAGGAGTGCGTATCCGATCTGGCCTCCTGCACCCGTGAGCGTCACGGTCAAGGGGTCCATGCACCGAGCCTATGCCCGGTACGGTGGCGCCATGACGTTCAACGACAACGCGAGCGTGGGCGGCAACCGGGCCAGGCGCCGCGGCGGCGCGATCGCGGCGGGGGGCATCGGCGGCATCGGCGCCATCGCGGTGCTCCTGCTGAGCCTGTTCACGGGGGGTGACTTCTCGAGCCTCCTCGGCGGCGGGGCGGCACCCGTCGGTGGCGGGCAGGAGTCCGAGATCCAGCAGTGCGAGACGGGAGCGGACGCGAACGCCCGCGACGACTGCCGCCTCGCCGCGGCCTCGCTCAACCTCGATCAGTACTGGGAGGGCCAGGTGCAGGGCTACCGGGCGCCCGGCCTGATCATCGTGGACGGATCGACGTCCACGCAGTGCGGCACCGCGTCGAACCAGACCGGTCCCTTCTACTGCCCGCCCGAGGAGACGGTCTACGTCGACCCGACCTTCTTCTCGCTCTTGCGCGACCGGTTCGACGCCAGCGCGGGCCCGCTCGCGCAGCTGTACGTGCTCGCGCACGAGTACGGGCACCACGTGCAGAACATCACCGGCATCATGAACGCGCATCCGAACAACGGGACGGGCCCCGACAGCAACGGCGTGCGCATGGAGCTGCAGGCCGACTGCTTCGCGGGCGCGTGGGTGCAGGACATGACCCAGCAGGTCGACGAGAACGGCGTGCCGTTCATGCGCGAGCCGACGGGGCAGCAGCTCCAAGACGCGCTGGGCGCGGCATCCGCCGTCGGTGACGACCACATCCAGCAGCAGTCCGGCGGGTTCGTCAACCCCGAGAGCTGGACCCACGGATCGAGCGAACAGCGTCAGCGCTGGTTCGCCGCGGGATACCGGGGAGGTGTTGAGGCTTGTGATACGTTCACGGTGCCGGGGGGCAGCTTATGACGGAACTCGACGGGATTCTGTACCCGCCGACCAAGCCTTACGAAACGGGATCGCTGATCGTGGGGGATGGTCAGCGCGTGCATTGGGAGCAGAGCGGCAATCCTGACGGGAAGCCCGTCATCGTGCTGCACGGGGGTCCCGGTGCCGGATCCCGCCCCTGGTACCGCCGGTTCTTCGACAAGGACCGCTACCGCATCATCCAGCTCGACCAGCGCGGCACGGGGCGCAGCACGCCGTCGGCCGCCGAGCCCGAGGTCGACCTGCGCCACAACACGACGTGGCATCTCGTGGCGGATCTCGAGCTGCTGCGCCGCAACCTCGGCGTCACGAAATGGCAGCTGTTCGGCGGATCGTGGGGCGCCGCGCTCGCGCTCGCATACGCCGAGGCGCACCCCGACGCCGTGAGCGAGCTCGTGCTGCGCGGTGTCTTCACGTTGCGCCGCCACGAGATCGAGTGGTTGTACGAGGGCGGCGCCGCTGTGATCTACCCCGACCTGTGGGAGGAGTTCATCGCGCCGATCCCCGTGCTCGAGCGTGCGCGCATGATCGAGGCGTACCACCGTCGCCTGTTCGACCCGGACCCGGCGGTGCACGTGCCCGCCGCCATCGCGTGGACGCGCTGGAGTACGGCGATGGGCAGTCTGCTGCCGCATCCGGAGGTCGTCGCGAGTCTCACGCAGCCGCGCCCGGCCGTCTCGTTCGCGCGGCTGCAGAACCACTACTTCATGCACGGCGGATGGCTCGAGGAAGGCCAGCTCATCGCGCGTGTCGACGCGATCCGGCACCTGCCGGCCGCGATCGTGCAGGGCCGCTACGACGTGTGCGCGCCGCCGATGACCGCGTGGGACCTGCATCGCGCGTGGCCGGAGGCGGACCTCACGATCGTGCCGGATGCCTCGCACCTCGCGAGCGAGCCCGGCATCGCCCGCGCGCTGAGGGCCGCGACCGACCGCTTCGCTCAGGAGCTCTCGCCGGTCGAGTAGCGCCCCGAACCGGTATTCCCGCCCCGAACCCGGATCGTCAGCGGGAGCCCACGCCCCGGATGAGGTCGGCCGCGACCTCGCCGATCACGATCGCCGGGGCGTTCGTGTGCCCGCGGATGACCGTCGGCATGACCGAGGCGTCCGCCACGCGGAGCCCTTCGACGCCGCGCACGCGCAACTCCGGGTCGACGGGGGCCGCGGCATCCGCGCCCATTCTCGCCGTGCCCACCGGGTGGTACAGCGTGTGCGAGAAGCGGCGCAGCGACAGCTCGGCGCGCTCGGCCGCGGTCATCTTCTCGCCGCCCTCGGGCTGCACCCAGCCGCCGGTCGTGACGGCGCGCAGAGCCTCGGTGTCGATGAGCCGCTCGCACTCGGCGAGGCCGGCGAGGAGGGTCTGCTCGTCGATGCCGTCGGGATCGGTGAGGTAGCCGGGGTCGATGACCGCCGCAGCGGTCGGATCGGCCGACGCGAGGCGGATCGTGCCGCGGCTGCGCGGGCGCAGGAGGATCGCCGCGACCGTGATCCCCTCGGCCGGCAGCGGCACGAGGCCCTCGCCGACGTACGGCGCTGCGGCGAAGATGATCTCGATGTCGGGCAGGTCGTCGGGCACTCCCGCACGCTCGGCGACCGGCGTGCGCACGAACCCGTACGCCTCCGCGACGTTCGACGTGAGCATTCCGCGGCGGCTCGCGAGGTAGCGGCCGAGCTCGCCGGGCTTCTCGGCGCCGAACAGCGTCCCGCCGTGCGCGGCGGGGGCGAGTCCCGACACGAGGTGGTCCTGCAGGTTCGCGCCGACCTCCGGCGCGTCGACGATCGTGCGGATGCCGTGCTCGGCGAGGTGCTCGGACGGCCCGATGCCGCTCAGCATGAGGAGCTGGGGGGTGTTGATCGTGCCGCCGCACAGGATGACCTCGCGCCGCGCGACGACGTGCCGCGTCGTGCCCGCGACGTCGACGTAGACGCCGGTGGCGCGGGGCGCGTCGTCGCCGGGGCGTGAGAACGTCACCCGCCGCACGAGTGAGTTCGTCACGACACGGAGGTTGCGGCGACCCCGGGCCGGGCGCAGGTACGCATCGGCGGTCGACACGCGGGCGCCGCGCCGCTGCGTGACCATCGTCTGCGAGAAGCCCTGGCGCGACGGCAGGTTGGCGGCGGTGACCGGATGCCCCAGCTCACGCGCCGCGTCGAGGAAGGCCGCGGTGTGCGGGCGCGGGTGCCGTTGCCGCTCGACCGAGACCGCCCCGTTCGTGCCCTGCGACGCGTCGGCCGCGCCCTGCGTGCGCTCCACGCGACGGAAGTAGGGCACCAGCGCGTCCCACGACCACGTCGAGCCCGCCGCATCCGCCCATTCGTCGTAGTCCGCCGCGAACCCGCGGACCCACATCATCGCGTTGAGCGACGAGGAACCGCCGAGGGTTCTGCCGCGCGGCCAGTAGACCGCGCGGTTCTCGAGCGCCGGCTGAGGCACGGTGTCGTAGTTCCAGTCGTACGGACCGCGGAACAGCTTCGAGAACGCCGCCGGCACATGCAGCTCGAGTGCCTTGTCGGGCGGGCCCGCCTCGAGCAGGAGCACCGAGACCGACGGGTCCTCGCTGAGGCGTGCGGCCAGGGCGGCACCCGCGGAGCCGGCGCCCACGACGATGTAGTCCGCCGCCTCGATGGCGGCTGCGGGCCGCGGGCTCATGCGCGGAACGCCTGCACGAGGGTGCCGGCGATGCGCACCCAGTCGCCGTCCATGCGGAACCGCGTGAAGCCCTCGCTCACGGTCGCGCCGGTGCGCGCGGTCACGAACCACGGCGGTTTGGGCAGCACCGTGCCCTTCGACAGGCTCAGTGACCGCGCCATGAGCGGCACAGAGCGGGGGAACGGGCGGAAAGGCCCCCGCACGACCGAACGCTCGACGCGGTCGAGGAGCAGCGCATTGTGAACGACGCCGAGGCCGCTCTGCACGTCGGCGGGAGTCGATCCGGGGAACGCGCCCCACGTGAGCGTGGGTGTGAGGAATCCGAACGCGGTCCACGCGTTGATCGCGACCGTCCCATAGCGCAGGCCGGCCATCGCGCGCTCGAACCCTTCGCCGAGCGCCTCCATCGTCGCCGGGTCGATGAGGACGTTCGCACCGAGCGTGCCCGCGAGCCTCTCATTCGCGTGCTCGACCGCCGCGTCGAGGAACTCCTGCCCGTTGCCGCGCAGCGACACCACCCCGAGCACGGGTGCGAAGTACTCGGTCCTCTCGAGGTCGGTGGCGCTCGCGGCATCCGCCTCGACGATCACGCGCGTGCGCGACGCGTTCCATCGGGCGGACGGGTGGGCGGATGCCGCGGCGTCGAGCTTCTCGTCGCTGCGCGGGTACCACACCGGCCGCTCCGGGGCGCGGTCGTACGCGGCACGGAGCTCGCCGAGGAATGCCTCGCGCTGCGGCCAGTCGGCGCTCATGATGACGACCTGCCCCGCGATGCAGTTGTGTCCGCTGTTCTGCAGCCTCATCGTCGCGATGTGCTCGGCCTGGAAGCGCAGGTCCGCCTTCGTCCAGGCGCCGGGCACGACGATGATCGGCGACACCCCGCCGAGCTCGGCCGTGATCGGCTTCTTCAGCAGCGGCCGGTTCTCGCGTCGGCGCCGCGCGCTCGCACCGGTCCCTGAGCCTGTCGAAGGGCCCCACACGATCGCGTCGAACGTCGCGGCGGCTCCCGTGATGTGCACGTGCGCGACGCGCGGGTTCTTCGTGAGGGCGGCGCCGACGACTCCGCCGCCGGTCACGATCCGCAGGAATCCGGGCTCGATGAGCGGTGCGAGGGCCCGCTGGAACACCGACAGCAATGCGTCCTGCGTCGGGTTGATCTTGAGGATCGCGACCCGGTTGTGCGCGAGCAGCTCGTACAGCACGTCCAGCACCGGGATCGAGGTCACGTTGCCCGCCCCGAGCACCAGCCCGATCCCCCCGGAGGTCGTCGGCTGGAGCTGCGCGAGCCCCGCGGTGCGCCGCGCTTCGTCGTCGGTCACTCCCGGCTCGAACCACACCTCGCCCGTGAAGCCCGACAACAGGAGTCCGTCGACGGGGCTCAGCGGGAAGACGTGCGCGCGCACGCGGCCGCCGGGCGCGGCATCCGTCCTCGCGCCGTCGAGCGGACTCAGTCCCGCCGCGAGCTTCTCGAGCGTCGCACGATACGCGTCGACCGCGACCAGGACGGCGTACGGCCCCGAGAGCCATTCCTCACCGCGAAGCGGATGCCCCGGCTCCACGCCCTTCGACGTCGACGCCGTGTCGGCCCACTCCTCCGCGACGGCCGACACCGTCGTGTGCAGCGCCTTCATGAGGCGTGCGCGCTGCTCGAGCGTGACGTGCGCCCACGCGGCGGCTCCGCGCTCGAGCGCGTCGAGGTCGGCCTCGATCTGGTCGAGGACGGGGTCGGATGCCGCAAGCTCCGCCTTCGCGCCCCGAGGCGGCTTCGTCGTCGACTTCGCGGTGGGCACCGGTGCACTCCTTCGGGTGGATGCCGTCAAGCCTACGCGGGCGGGGCCATGGCGCATTCTGGCGAGTCGCCAGGAAGTGCGGCGTGGTGTCGCACTTCTCGGCGATTCGCCGAGAGTCGCGGGGCAGCGGACGGATGCCGCGCTACGCCGTCCCGTCGATGTCGGCCCGCCGCAGGCGGTACCGCGCGAGGCTCACGAGGCTGACGGCGATGAGCGCCGACGGGATGAGGCTGAAGCTGACGACGATGCCGGCGATCGCGGCATCCGGCTGCGTCACCGACTCGGATGCGGTGCTCGAGATGTACCCGGTCGCGGCGAGCACGATCGACAGCACCGTCGCGCCGAGTCCGAAGCCGGTCGTCTCGCCCGCCGTCCACACGCCGCCGAACGCGCCCGCGCGGCCGTGCCCGTGGGTGACGGCGTCGTGCGCGATGACATCCGGGAGCATCGCCATCGGCAGCGACTGCATGCCCGCGTACGCGACCCCCGCGACCGCGACCGCGCCGTAAAGCCACGAGCCCGGAGCCCACAGCGCCGCGACCGTCGAGAGCGCCGCGATCGCGAACACGATGCTGGCGATCGCGAACGCGCGCTCCTTGCCGATGCGCGCCGCGACCCAGCCCCACGCGGGAGCGGCGAGCAGCGCGGGGGCGATGAGCGCGACGAAGAGCAGCGTGACGGCGTCCTCCGAGCGCATGACCCACGTCGCGAGGTACTGCGCTCCCGCGAGCATGAGTCCCGTCGCGAGGGCCTGCAGGAAGAAGGTCATCAGCAGCGCGCGGAACGGCTGACTGCGGCGGAGGGCGGATGCCGCCGCCCGGAACGTCGCCTGCACCCCACTCTCGCCTGGACCCCCGGCGACGATCGTCTCGGTATCGGCGGGGTCGGGCAGGGAGTCGCCCGTGACCGCTTCGCCGATCGCGTCTGCCGTCTCGGCGACGGCGGTGCCGGCATCCGTGATCGTCCGCCGGTTGCGGACCACCGCGCGCCGGGCCGATCCGGTCGCCACGAGCATGCCGAGCCCGATCACGACGCCCGAGACGATGCCCATCACGAGATAGCCGGTCGTGGGGTCGCCCGTGATGCCGCGCAGCACCGGACCGCCCGCGCCGAACAGCAGGATCGCGAACGTGAGCACCACCACGCGCCAAGTGAGCAGGCGCGTGCGCGCGTCGTAGCTGTCGGTGAGCTCGGCGGGCAGCGCGATGTACGGCACCTGGAACAGGCTGAACGCGGTCGCTGTCGACAGGAACGCGATGAGCACCCACAGCGCGCCGACCGCGGGGCCGAGCGACGGCGGCACCGCGAACGTCAGCGCGAACAGCACCGGCAGCGACAGCGCTCCGATGAGCATGAGGCGACGGCGCGTGCCGTGCTTCGCGAGATCGCGGTCGGTGAGGGAGCCGATCACGGGATCGATGACGACGTCCCACACCTTCGACACCGTCACGATCACTCCCGCGAGCAGGGCCGTGACGCCGAGGTTGTCGGTCAGGTAGTACGTCAGGACGAGTCCTGGCAGCGTGCCGAACCCGCCGGTGCCGATCGAGCCGACGGCGTACTGGGCGATGGTCCCCGCAGACAGGCGGTCGCGGGGCGCGGTCGCGTCGGCGGAGGGCGACGCGGATGCTGCGGATGCCGCTTCGGGTGTGCGGCGAGCGTCGTTGCTCATCGCGCCAGTGTAAGCGGGAGAGGGTGCCCGTGCGGATCGGGTGTGGATGCGGGCGTAGGAGATGGTCGGGGCGCAGGACGGATCCGGCGGAATCGTCCTGCCCCCGGATCATCTCCTACCCCGGGAGCACGCGAGCCTGCTCGTTCATCCGGAGGGCTCACTCGCGGATGAGCTCCTCTTCCGGCACGACGGTCGCACCCGCGAGCCACGCGGGCACGTGCGCCGCCTCGATCGGCGCCGGCCCCGGCACGAAGGTGAGCACGCCGTCGATGCGCTCGTCGCGCGGCCACGGGTCGGTGAGGGTCGCCAGAAGCGCTGCTCCGCGCAGGCCGGCCGCGTCGAGCAGCGCGAGCTCATCGGCATTGACGCCGATCGGCTGATCGCCGTTGCCGATGTCGGTGCCGTACAGCACGCGTCCGCCCGCGGCGGCGAACCGCGCGACGTTGTCGGCCGCGACCTCGCGATCGCCGGGGCCGTGGATGCACATCGTCGAGATCCAGCGCTGCCCCTGCACGACCGCCGCGGCGACGAGCTCGTCGTCGAGCCGCTCGCTGAAGGGCGCGTGCGAGAGCACATCGGCGCCCGCCGCGATCGCCCGCGCCGCCATGCCCTCGCCCTCGACATGCGCGACGACGGGCAGCCCGCGCTCGCGGGCCGCGGCGACGACGGCCGCGAGCACGTCGTCGTCGAAGACCGGTCCCGCGGTCGCGTTGAGCGAGACCTTGATGACGGATGCCCCGAACCCCGCCTGCTCGTCGACCGCGGTGCGGGCGCCGCCCGGCGCTCCGGCGAGTGTCGACGTCGAGCGCACTTCCCGGCAGATCGCGTCCGGGGCCCAGGAGCGACCGACGGGGTAGCCGCCCGGCGCGGTGAGGAACGCGCCGGCATATGCCACACGCGGTATGCCGTCCGCGTGGCGGCGCGCGAGGGCGACCGGGTCACCGCCCAGGTCGACGACCCCCGCGATGCCGTGCTCAGCGAGCGGCGCCGGATCGAAGAGGTGCAGGTGCACGTGATGGTTCACGAGCGGGGGCAGCGCGACGCCCTGCTCGCCCGTGATCGCACGGCGGGCGGGGGCGGCGTCGGGGCCGAGAAGCTCGCGGAGCGCGAAGGGGTCGAGGTGCAGCATCCGCGTCACCCGTCGGTCGGGGAGGGCGTCGGATCGGAGGCTCGCGCCGGCTCGCGCAGCTCGGTGCGCACCGCGTAGAGCTCGGGGAAGAACGTGAGCTCGAGCGCGCGGCGGAGGAACGGCACGCCGCTCGACCCGCCTGTGCCCTTCTTGAGGCCGATGATGCGCTCGACGGTCTTGAGGTGACGGAAGCGCCACAGCTGGAAGTCGTCCTCGAGGTCGACGAGCTCTTCGCACGTCTCGTACGCGGCCCAGTGCGTCTGCGGGTCGTCGTAGATCGCCGCGAACACGGGCACGAGCTCGGGGCTGTACTCCCACGCCTTGGTGACGTCGCGCTCCAGCACGGCCTGCGGGATCGGGTACCCGGTGCGCGCGAGCAGCCTCAGGAACTCGTCGTAGAGGCTCGGCGCCTCGAGCGCCGCACGGACGAGCTCGTAGGCGGCGGCATCCGCTTCGAACACGCGCAGCATCGCGGCGTTCTTGTTGCCGAGCGTGAACTCGACCGCGCGGTATTGCGCGGACTGGAAGCCGCTCGCATGGCCCAGCACGCCGCGGAACTGCACGTACTCGGCGGGCGTCAGCGTCGCGAGCACCGACCACTGCTCGGTGAGCGTCTTCTGGATGTGCTTGACCCGTGCGATGGACTTGAGCGCGGGTGCGAGATGGTCCTCGCGCAGGAAACGGCACGCGGCGCCGAGCTCATGCAGCACGAGCTTGAGCCACAGCTCCGTGGTCTGGTGCTGGATGATGAACAGCAGCTCGTCGTGGTGCTCGGGGTCACTGAGCGGATGCTGCGCCGACAGCAGTGTGTCGAGCTGGAGGTAGCCCCCGTAGCTCATGCGGTCGGTGAAGTCGGTGACGACCGACCCTTCGATCGTCCGGGTGTTGCGTTCGACCCCATCGCTCACAGGGTCAGCCTATGGGGGCGGGGGCGTTTCGTCTCGGGCCCGCGGCCCTCGCTCGACGACGGAGGAGGGGGTCAGATGAGCGACAGCTCGCGGAGCTTCGCCTCGACGTCGGCGTTCGACGGCTCGACGTGGTGCGACGCGTCGGGGTAGACGACGACGGGGATGTTCGTGCGGCCCGAGATCTCGCGAGCGACATCGGCGGCGGCCGGCTCGGCCACGAGATCGATGTACGTGTAGTCGATGCCGAGCTCATCGAGCTGCTTCTTGGTGCGGACGCAGTCGCGGCACCAGTCGGCACCGAACATCGTGATCGTGGATGAGGCGGGGGAAGTCATGCATCCATTCTCCCGGATGCATCCTGGGCATCGCCCGGACGGCTCTCCCGCCGAATGAGAGGGCCGCCGCGGCATCCGCTGACACCGCGACGGCCCTGCTCAACGGTCGATCACCACACGGTCGGCTTCGGCGGCTGGTAGACCCAGACGTCGAAGAAGTCCGCGAGATCCTGCCCGGAGATCTCCTCGGCGAGGGCGATGAAGTCGGCGGTCGTGGCCGTGCCGCCGCCGAAGCGGGCCACCCACTCCTTCGCGAGGTCGAAGAACGCGTCGTCGCCGATCTTCACGCGCAGGGCGTGCAGCGTCGCAGCGCCGCGGTCGTAGACCGGCGTGCCGAAGATGCCGAGCGGGCCCGGGTCGGCCACGACGGTGTTCCACGTGGCGTGGCCCGGGGCGCGGTTCATGACGGTCTGAAAGCGCGCCTGCGCGGTCGAGCTGCCTCGCTCCTCGAGCCAGATCCACGACGAATAGGTCGCCCACCCCTCGTTGAGCCAGATGTCGGCCCAGCGCGCCGGGCTCACGTGGTCGCCCATCCACTGGTGGGCGAGCTCGTGTGCGACCGTGCTCTCGCCGGCGGTGCTCGAGAAGAACGACCGGGTCTGGGTCTCGAGCGCGTAGCCCACAGAGTCGTTGTCGACGATCGCCCCGTACGACACGAAGGGGTAATCGCCGTATCGCTCCTCGAAGAACGAGATCATGTCGCTCGTGAGCGCGAGCGAGGCCACCTGGCCGGCCGAGCGGGTGATGTCGATCGCGTCGATGATCGGGACCCCGCTCGCACTCGTGTACTGCTCGAGCCGGAAGTTCCCGACCGTCGCGGTCGCGAGGTAGGAGGCCATCGGGTCGGGGGCGTCCCACGTCCATGTCGTCTTGCCGTCCGCGGTCTCGGAGCCGACGAGCAGTCCGTTCGCGACGGCCGTCTTGCCCTCGGGCACCGTGATCTCGAACGAGTACGTCGCCTTGTCGGTGGGGTGGTCGTTGACGGGGTACCACGTCGACGCGCCGTCCGGCTCACTCACGACCATCGCGCCGTCGCGGGTCGTGACCCAGCCGTAGAGGGCACCCTCGATGTCGGTGGGCCGCGTCGTCGTGCCGCCGTATGCGATCGTGACCGTCGTCGACTCGCCCGCCTTGAGCTTCGGGCGCGGCGTGATGACGAGCTCGCCGTCGCTCTGCGTGAACGACATGCTCTTCTTGCCCACGACGACCGACGTCGCCGTCAGGCCGCGCAGGTCGAGGTTGAACTGGTCGAGGTCCTGCGTCGCCGTGAGCTCGATGGTCGCGACGCCCGACAGCTGCCCCTCGAGCGGAGCGGGCGCGGCCGCGGGCGGCGTGTAATCGAGATCGAGGTCGTAGTGCAGCACGTCGATCCCGCCGTTCCCCGAAGCGGGGAAGTACGGATCGCCGGCGCCCTCCGCGCCCGCGCCGTAGCGAGGCTCCCCCGGTCGGCCGGGCGCTGCCGAGGCGGCGGTCGAGCCGACGAGGGCCGTGGCGGCCACGATGCCGCCGATCACGAGAGCACTGCGATACATCCGTCTGGACACGTCATCCTCCTGACACCTTCGGGTTCGAGGTGACGCTAGATTGCCCGCGTTTCGGGTGCGTGACAACGGCATGACGGATGCCGCCCGGGGTTCGCCGCCCCGACGGTCGCGTGCGACGATGTGTTCCACAGTGCAGCTTTCCGTCATCGTGCCCACCTACAACGAGGCTCCCAACGTCGAGGAGCTCGTCCGCCGTGTCACGAAGGCGGTCGAGGGCATCGAGGCCGAGATCGTCTTCGTCGACGACAGCACGGATGACACGCCCGACGTCGTGCGGAAGGTCGCGGCATCCGCTTCGATCCCCGTTCGCCTGATCCACCGCGAGGCGCGCACGGGTGGTCTCGGCGGTGCCGTGCTCGAGGGGTTCGCCGCCGCGGAGTCCGACGCGTGCCTCGTGATCGACGGCGACCTGCAGCATCCGCCCGAGACGATCCCCGCGCTCTACGAGCGCTTCCGGCACGGCGACGTCGACGTCGTGATCGCGTCGCGCTATGCGGGCGGAGGCACCTCCCATGGGCTCGCCGACCGCACGCGCGTGCTCGTGTCGAAGGCGTCGACCGCGCTCACGCGCGCGATGTTCCCGATCAAGCTGCGCGACGTGTCGGACCCCATGACCGGCTTCTTCCTCATCGACCGGCGCAGCGTCGATCAGGCGGTCCTGCGTCCGCGAGGCTTCAAGATCCTCCTCGAGATCCTCGCGCGCCGTTCGATGCGCGTCGCCGAGGTGCCGTTCGACTTCGCGGGCCGACACGCGGGCGAGTCGAAGGCGTCGTTCCGGCAGGGCGTGCACTTCCTGTCGCAGCTCACCGCGCTGCGCTTCGGCAAGATGTCGCTGTTCGCCCTGATCGGCGGGCTCGGGGCGATCGCGAACGTCGCGATCGTGTGGGCGCTCACCCAGCTCGGCGTCGGCTACATCATCGCGGCGATCGTGGCGGCCGAGACGACCATCATCGGCAACTTCCTGCTCCAGGAGCGCTTCGTCTTCCACGACATGCGGGACTCGGCCTCCGCGTGGTGGCTGCGCTTCGCGAAGTCCTTCAGCTTCAACAACGCCGAGGCCCTCGTGCGCATCCCGATCATCGCGCTCATGGTCGAGTCGTGGCAGTTCTCGGCGGTCCTCGCGACCGCGATCACGCTCGTCGTCGCGTTCATCGTGCGGTTCGTCTTCCACTCCCTCGTCGTCTACGCACCCCGCAAGCCCGGCGCCGCGCCGAGCCGCGCGCGCCAGATCGTCGAGGAGCTCGACGCGCAGGCGATGTCTCCCGGCGAGCTCTGACCCGCAGCGATGCCCGTGGCGCGGGTCGTCCGACGGGAGCACACTGAACCCATGGCCGAGACCCGGATGGCCTCCGCGCAGGTCCGGCGCCGCAGCGGTGTCGTCGACGTGCTCTCGACGACGGGCGGCCTCGTGGTCGTCGGGGCCGTCATCGGAGTCACGTGGGCCGCGGCGCTGCGCGCCTACATGGTGGGGCTCGCCGGCGTCGCCACGGTGTTCAGCTGGTGGGGCACGTTCGGCGCGATCCTCATTCCCGGCGCGATCTCCGGCGCGCTGCTCGCCGTCGCCTGGCGGCGCAGCCATCTGGGTCGCGCATCCGCGTGGTTCGCGTTCGCGCCCGCTCCACTCGCGATCGCGACGTTCCTCGAACCCGGCGCCCTGTGGACCCTGCTCACGACCGGTCTCGGCGGAGGCGCGATCGGGGTGGTCGCGACCGGCCTGCTCGGCGGCTTCGCGGCCGGACAGCGGGGTCCGGTCTGGGTGAGAGCGCTGTGCGGCGTGCTGCGGGCGGCGATGGTGGTCGGCTTCGCGCTCACGCCGGCGCTTGTCGGCGGACTGCCGCCCTCCGACCCGCGTGGGACGTGGCTCATCGTGCTCGCGGTGGGCCTGATGACGGTGCTCTCGCTCGCGTGCATCGCGCCGTTCCGGACCAGAGAGGCGGATGCCGCGGCATCCGCCTGAACCGTCCGCCCCGCGCCCGCGCGCTATGATTCACGACAACGGCGCCGTCACGGTGCCGCACGCCTTTGCCGGGGGGTGGAGGCGGCGACGACTCTCGTCGCGTGACATGGGAACCGGGGACTTCCGATGGCTGTCGATGCGACATCTGCGCACACCGCCGATGCCTTCCCCGAGGAGAGCCCGCTCGAGGGCGTCGCCCTCGCGCACGACTACGTGACGCAGCGGGGCGGCGCGGAGCGGGTCGCGCTGTCGATGAGCCGCGCCTTCGCAGGTGCTCCCCTCTACACGACGCTGTACCACCCCGAGGGCACGTTCCCCGAGTTCGCCGACGTCGACGTGCGGCCGATGCCGATCAACCGGTGGGGCGTGCTGCGGCGCAACCACCGCCTCGCGCTGCCTTTCCTCGCGAACGCCGTCTCGGCGCAGCACGTCGAGGCCGACGTGCTGCTCGCGAGCTCGAGCGGCTGGGCGCACGGCATCTCGACGTCGGGCCGCAAGGTCGTGTACTGCCACGCGCCGGCGCGATGGCTGTACCAGGCGGACCGCTACGCCGGAACGGGCGCAGGCTCCCGGGGGCTGCGCTCGCGAGCCGTCAAGGTCGCGACCGACGTGTTCGGCCCGTCGCTGCGGGTGTGGGACCAGAAGGCCGCGCACACTGCGGACCGGTACCTCGTGAACTCGACCGTGATCCAGCGCGCCGTGTCGCAGATCTACGGCATCGATGCGGAGGTGCTGCCTCCGCCGCCCGCCGTGCTGTCGAGCGACGGCGACGTGCGGTCGGTCGACGGGGTCGCCCGCCCCTTCGTCCTGTGCGTCGCGCGACTGCTGCCCTACAAGAACGTCGACCTCGTCATCGAGGCCGTCGCGCGCATCCCCGACCTCGACCTCGTGATCGTGGGCGACGGCCCCGAGCGGCGGCGCCTCGAAGCGCTCGCGCACCGCGTCGGGTCGACGACCCTCGCCGGGCGTGTCACCGACGAGGAGCTGCGGTGGCTGTACGCCAACGCCGTCGGGCTCGTCGCCGCGTCGTACGAGGACTTCGGACTCTCGCCCCTCGAGGCCGCCGCGTTCGGACGCCCGACCGCGGCGCTGCGCGACGGCGGCTACCTCGACACCGTCGACCCCGGCCGCACGGGCGTCTTCTTCGATGCGCCCGCCGTCGACGACATCGCATGCGCGGTCGAGGAGCTCACCCGTGCGGAATGGCGGGACGACGACATCCGTGCCCACGCCGACACCTTCTCGGAGGCGCGGTTCGTCGCCCGACTCCGGCAGATCGTCGAGGAGGAGCTCCATCACCACTGACCGCGGGCCGTTCGCGACGGCCGTGAGAGAGCTGTCGACGCCGGCGGCTTTCGCGGTGATGTTCGGCTCGGCGTTCGCCCTGCTCGCGGTCGTCGCCCTGTGGACGCAGAACGGACAGCGGTTCGACGCGTCCACGCTCGGAGCGTTCGACGCGCTCCGGTCGGACGCGTTCGTGCGCGCGTACGGCGTGCGCGACTGGCTCACCGGTGCACTGCTCGTCGTCGCGGCGGTCGCGGGAGTCGAGGCGCTCGTCCGGCGCGCGTGGCGGGCGGTCGCGGCATCCGTCGTGCTCATCGGACTCTCGCTCGTCGCGAGCTTCGCATTCAAGGCGGGCGGGCTGCTGGAGCGCGCCGAACTCGGCGACTTCGCATACTCGTACAACACATTCCCGAGTGGGCACGTGGCCGCGGCGCTCGCCGCGGTCGTCGCCGTCGCGTGGCTCAACCCGCGGTGGATGACCCGCACGGCGCTCGTGGTGATCGCGGTCGCGTGCGGGGCGGTCGCGGTCATGTCGCTCCTGTCGTTCGCACATCGTCTGTCGGACGTGCTCGGGGGAGTGCTCCTGACGGGCGCGATCGCCTTCGCGATCACTGCGGTGGTGGCGCCGTGGCCGCGCCGCCGGCCCGATCGCTGGGTGTACGGCGCGCTCGGCGCGTGCGCCGTAGGGGGCACGCTCGTCGGGGCGGCGATGCTCGGGGCGTCGGTGCCGGTCGACCTCGTTGTCGCCGCGGGGTTCGCGGGGTGCGCGGCGGCGATCGCCGTGGTGGTGCGGATGCAGCATCCGATGTCGCGCGTGCGTCAGGCCGTTTCCAGAGATTCCTCACGGGTCATCTGAAGGTCGGCGCGCGGGCGCGTCCGTGTAGCCTGTACTTGGTTGCCGTTGCACCGGTTCCAGGCCCGTTTCCGTCTGGGGCAGTATGATCCGCCAGGCGGCGGACGTGGGATCAGCGGTTCGTCGGCGGGCTGACCGCAGAGACCGATCAGGGGTTGAATGTGACGCTTCGACAAGTGCTCGAGGTGCTTTGGCAACGAGCGTGGATCATCATCCTCGTCACCGTCATCGCGGTCGTCAGCGCCGGCGCGTATCTGGCCGTGCGCGACGTCACCTATCGCACGACCGGCACCGTGCGGCTCAACCCCGTCGTGACCGAGGCGTCGATCTCCGGAGAGATCGGCGGTGTGATCATCGACCTCGATCCCGACACGGTCACCGCGCCCATCATCCTCGACAAGGCCGCCGAGCTGCTCAGCGAGCCCGCCGGCACGCTCAACGGGCAGATCAGCGTCGACCTCGACGAGAGCTCGCGCACCGGGCGTCTGTTCGTCACGGGGACCGGACCGTCGCCGGAGTCGGCCCGCGACCGCACGGACGCCGTCATCGAGGCGTATCGTGCCTACGTCGACGAGCAGATGATCGCCGCCGAGGCGACGTTGCGCGAGCGCCACCAGGCCGCCGTCGCGGAGGCGAGCGCGCTGCAGGAGGAGGTCCGCCGCAACCCCGCGAACGCCATCGCGACGACGAACCTCGCGACAGCGCTGGGCGAGATGAGCCGGATGCAGGCGCAGCTGGACGCGATGGCCACGAGCGGTCCGGCGACCACCGTGCTCGACGACGCCCCGCTCGGCACGGCGACCGTGCCCGATCCGGCGCTCGTGATCGCGCTTGCTCTGCTCTCGGGACTCATCGTCGGAATCGGCGCGGCGCTCATCCGGGATCAGTTCGACAACCGTCTGCGGGGCGCCGACGAGATCGAGGAGATCAGCGGGGCGACGTCGCTGGGCGAGCTGCGGTGGGATCCGGCCGTCAAGAAGATGAACCCGCCCCTGCCCGTCGCCAGCAGCCATCGCACCGACCTCAGCGAGGGGCTCCGATCCGTGCGGTCGACGCTCCAGGTGCTCCTGCCGCCCCGCAACGCCGTCATCGTCGTGACGAGCGTCGAGCCCGGAGACGGCAAGTCCTTCGTCACCGCGAACCTCGCGCTCGCGTGGGCGCGCGCCGGCAAGCAGGTCATCCTCGTCGGAGGCGACCTGCGCCGCCCCGACCTCGCGCGGTACTACGGCGAGGCGGCCGACGGCGAGGGTCTCTCCGAGCTGCTGGCACGCCACGCCGACGGCAAGCACATCACCGAAGAGTCGATCGAGTCACTCCTGAACTTCACCGGCTACCGGCGTCTTCGCCTCCTGCCGTCGGGAGCCGAGCCGCCCGACCCGGCCGACCTGCTGGCGGGCGCCGGGTATCCGGTGCTCATCGAGAAGATCCGCGCCCTCGCCGACATCGTCATCATCGACTCGCCTCCGGCGATGGGACTCGCGGATGCGTCGCTGCTGGCGGCGCACACCGACGGCGCGGTCGTCATGGCATCCGTTCGCCGCACCGATCGCGTCCTGCTCGCCGACACCGTCGCGGGGCTGCGTGCGAATGGCGTCGAGGTGCTCGGCGTGGTCGGGAACCGCGGCCGCAAGAAGCTGCCGAAGACGTACTCGGCGTACTACATGCGGCCCACCGACGCGCGGCAGACAGCACCCCGGCTCACGCCCCAGTCGCTTCCGATCGACACCGACGTGGACGACTTCGAGATCGACGCGGGAGAGGCGGCGGATCGCCCCCCGCTCTCACGGCGCCGGCCGAACGGCGCCGTCCCGGTCACGTCGTCGTCGCGCGGTGGGGCGAATCCCGATCCCGAGCGAGAACTGGAGACTGACACCGAATGACTTCGCGCATGCCCTATGGGGGCAGCCATTCGGCCCCGGTCCGGTCCCCCGACCGCGTACCCGGCCAGACCGAAGTCCTGTTCGTGTGCCACGCCAACCAGTGCCGCTCGCCGTACGCCGAGGCGATCGCCGAGCGCCTGGCGAGCGGCCGTCCGATCCGATTCCACTCGGGCGGCCTGCTCTCCGGCGGCATGCCGATGCCCGAGACCGGGCGTCGCCTGGGCGCCGCCCTCGGCTACTCGTTCGAAGAACACCGCAGCCGTGAGCTCGACCTCGGCGACGTCGACGGCTTCGACCTGATCCTCACCGCGGCACGCGACCAGGCGCGCGAGATCGTCGCCGCGAACCCCGACCTGTGGCCGCGCGTCTTCACGATCAAGCAGTTCTCCCGGTGGCTCGACGACCACCGCCGGCCGCCGCGCGCGATCGTGGGCTCGTGGCTCGACGCGGCGGCAGCGGACCGCGACCGGCGGTCGCTGCTCGGCGAGGATCCCGACGACGACGTGGCCGACCCGCTCGGCATGCCCGAGTCCGCATGGACGACCATGGTCGACGAGCTGACCGCTCACCTGGCGCGGATCGTCGACGGGCTTTCGCCGCGCCGCGCGGATCAGGGCTGAAGGAGCGGGTCGATCATGGCGCGGAGCATCCGCCACGATCTCGACCAATCGCGGTCCTCGGCCCGCGCCCGCGCTGCCCGCCCGAGCGCCGCGCGATGGGCCGGGTCGTCGGCGAGCCGTCGCAACTCGGCCGCGAGGGCATCCGGGTCATCCGGCTCCACGAGGATCCCCGCGTCGCCGACGACCTCGGGGATCCCCCCGACGCGACTGGCGATCACCGGCAGTCCGGTCGCCATGGCCTCGCCGAGCGTCAGCCCGCTGGGCTCGCGCCAGCGGGATGGCACGACGAAGGCATCCGCCTCGCGCAGCAGATCCGGGAGCGCATCGCGGTCGACGAAAGGCTCGAAGCGGATGCGGCGGCCCGACTCGTCCGCGAGCGTGCGCAACGACCGCTCGTACGGCGACAGCGCGGCATTGCGGTCGAAGCCGATGCTTCCGACGATCGTGAACTCGAACCGGTCGGCGGGCAGAAGCGCGGCCGCGCGCACGAGCACGTCCGGTCCCTTGTCGGCGAACACGCGGCCGGCGAACATCACGCGCAGCGGACGGACGGGGTCGTCGTCGGCGGCTCGAGGCGCGGGCGAGAAGCGGACGGGGTCGACGCCGTTGTCGACGACGTGCACGCGCGCCGCGAGCGACGCGGGGAGCTGCTCGGCCGTGTGCGCGGCGAGGTCGGCGCTCACGCACACGATCGCCGCGACGTCGCCCAGCGTGCGGTCGGCCTCGCGGCGCGTGACCGTCCGCAGCAGGTCGTTGTGCGCGTAGAGCACGACGCGGTGCGGGGTGTCGCGCAGGAGTCGCGGCAGCACGAGCGCGTTGTGGCCGATGACGACGGATGCCGGGCGGTCCGCGAGCGCCGCCGCGACCGGTCCCCACGCGCGCGCCGCTCCGCGCCGCGGCAGCCCGAGGCGTCCCGCGGCCGCGTCGAGGGCGCGGGCGGCCAGGCCAGGCGGCGCGGCGCCGTCGTACTCGACGATCTCGGCGCTCGGATAGCGGGGACGGTACGTGGACGCGTCGACGACGACGGCGTGGCGCCACGGCGACGACGGGTCGGATGCGGCGGCCGACGCCAGCCCGTCGACGACCGTGGGGATCGCGGATCCGGTCCGAGGAGAGTAGTGATCGCCTGGCGTGATCGCGTGGATGATCGACGGCGTCATATGCGCACGCCCCGCGTGCGCCGGAACACGGTCTGGATCGGCGCGGGCGTGCGCACGACGCCGTTCGCCTTGTCGCGCGCCTCGACCCCGACGCAGATGCCCGCGATCATCCACAGGATCGAGGCGTGGCCGGCGACCCAGTAGATGTCGAACTGCGCCTGCGCGAAGCGGCCCACGACGACGGCGAGCGCGAGGGTGCCGTACACGGGGTTCATCTTCGCGAGGATCCAGATGGCGGCGCCGAACATCGCGATGAAGCCGATGAGCCCGAGGATGCCGACCGTCGTCAGCACCTCGAGGAGCACGTTCGGCGGCTGGAAGCCGGAGTAGCCGGTGTGTCCGGTCGTCCACCACCGGTGGCCGACGCCGAACAGCGGCGACTGCCGCCACACCTTGATCGAGTCGTTGTACCAGCTCAGGCGCTGGTTCGACGAGTTGAACTCGTCGCCCGACTCGAGCTGCTCCATGACCGCCGCCCACACGAAGTACGCCACGGGGATGAGGACGAGCCACATCAATCGCGATCGCTTGCCGTTGTGGAAGCGCGGCCGCAGGCCGATGATGAGCACCCCCACCAGTGCGCCCACGACGGCCTGCCGGGACTGGGCGGCCAGCATGCCCGCGCCGAACACCGCGAAGCTCACGTAGCCGAACGCCGGGCGCCAGTCCAGCCACGCCGGATTCGCGAACGCGATGAGGGACCCGATCATGAGGATCGCGCCGAGGGCGTTCTTGTGCAACTCGCCCAGGTAGACGGGCGTGAACCCGTTGCTGAACGACGTCGCGATCGCCGAGACCGCCAGCACCCAGCAGATGCCGACGTAGAGGCCGAGAGCGAGCCGGGCGTGCCCTTCGCGGCCGACGACGAACCCGACCACGAGGCTCCCCAGCACGAGGGCGATCTCGTGGCCCCACTCGATGTAGTTGGCGGGGTACTGGTTGAGCAGGAGCTGGGGCGTCGAGAGGGCGAGGTAGCACGTCCCCGCCCACACGAGCGGCTGGAGCGCGATGGCGCCACGGCCCCGCAGCAGCAGCAGCGCCACGATCGAGCACAGGCCGAGCACGAGATCCGCCGCGCTCATGGGGCCGACCCGGATGACCGCCATCGACGCGGGCACGGCCAGCACGGGGATGAGCGACAGGTCTACCGCGGCGACCCCGATGAGGAGCACGACGATCGCGAACGGGATCGCGAAGTCGGTCTGGATGGTCGCGACGAGCCCCGTCGCGAGGCCCAGCAGGGCGAGCGCCGCCACGCCGAGGACCAGGCGGGCAGCGTTCCGCAGTCGGAACGCGCGCGCGAGAACCCCAGCCCGCAACGTGGTCACGCCCCCAATGGTACGGATCGCGCCCGAGCACCGTCACCGGGACGGCTAGGGTGGCCCCAGCGCCGTGACAGGGAAGGGGATGCCGTGCACACCGCCTCTCCGCCTCGGCGCGTGCTCGTCGTGACGCACACGGGGGACGTCGGCGGTGCCGAGACGGCCCTCCTGCGGCTCATCGCGGCGCTCGATCCGAGGCGTTTCGCCGTGCAGGTGACCACCCTCGCGGACGGCGATCTCGTGCAGCGCTTCAGCGACGCCGGCGTGCTCGTCTCGGTGCTCGACGCCGGCCGGCTCGCGCGCGTGACGCGCGAGCGCACGATCGCCTCGCCGCTCGCAGTGCTGCGCAACGCGCGCGACACGCTTCGCACCGCGCGGCGCCTGCGTGTGCACGTGCGGGCCGAGCGGCCCGATCTCGTCGTCGCGAACTCGCTCAAGGCGGCTGTGCTCCTGGCCGTGGCGATGCCCGGCACGCGCACGCCGTGGGTGTGGCACCTCCACGACCGGCTCGCGTCGGACTATCTCCCCGCGCCGGTCGCAGCGGCGATGCGGCTGCTCGCGCGGCTCGGACCGCGCCGTGTCATCGCGAACTCGCGCGCGACGGCGCGCGCGCTCGGGCGCTCGGGGCGCGGCAAGACCGTCGTCGCGTACCCCGGGGTCGAGGCATCCGCATTCCACCGCGAGGTGACGGACGAGCGGGACGGGCCCGTCGGCCTCATCGGACGCGTGAGCCGTACGAAGGGGCAGGCCGAGTTCCTCGACGCGGCAGAGCTCGTGGCACGCGCACTGCCCGAGGTGCGGTTCCGGATCGTCGGCGCCGCGCTGTTCGAGGACCGCGACGACGAGGAGGCCCTGCGGCGGCGCACCTCTTCGTCGCAGCTGCTCGTCCCGCGAGTCGAGTGGGCGGGGTGGTCGAGCGACGTTCCGGCGGAGCTCCGCCGGCTCGGCCTCTTCGTGCACGCGTCGCCCACGCCCGAGCCGTTCGGGCAGATCGTCGTCGAGGCGATGCTCTCGGGCGTGCCGGTCGTCGCGACGGATGCCGGGGGAGTGCCCGAGATCCTCGACCCGGAGGGCACGGGCGGCGAGCAGATCGCCGACGGCGTGCGCCGTACGAGGACGGGACTGCTCGTGCGGCCAGGCGACGCGCAGGCTCTCGCGCACGCGATCCTCTGGATTCTCGACCACCCGGCCGAATCGACGGATGCCGCCCGCCGCGCGCAGGTCGATGCCGCCGAGCGCTTCGGGATCGAGCGCACGGCCCTGGTCGTGCAGGACGTGTGGGAAGAGGTCGTCGAGGGCTCGCGCGTGCGGCGTCGGCGCTGACGACGGACGCGCGGGGCGCGGCATCCGTCGGTCCTGACGAATACCGGACACCTGAACCGTCGCGGGAGTCGGTGGGTCGCGTGTACAATGCAGCGAGTTGCGACTGGGGTTTCGCGACGCAAGTGTGACTGGGGTCACCGATCTGGGGGATGTGGTTCGCGTGCACGGTGGCGAGCATGAGGCTGGGGAACGGGCGAGCGGCACGAGCCGACGCCTGCGCGTACGACACTGGGCGATTCCGCTCGCGGCGGTGGTCGCCATCGGGGCGCTCACGGTTTCCCTGACCGGTTGGCCCGGCTCCGGCACGCCCGATCCTGCGCTTGCCGCCGACACCGAATCACACCCGGATCCCGACGTCGTCATCGGGGCCGACCCGCAAGAGGCGCGCGACATCGGCGGCGAGGTCGGACAGGACATCGGCGCGAACTTCCCGTACTCGCAGTCAGGACCCGGCGAGCAGACGACGGTCGTCGGCTCGCTGTGGTGGAAGTACGTCGCGCCCAAGAGCGGCCCCGTGCGCTTCTCGACCGTCGGCAGCGAGATCGACACCGCCATCGCGGTGCGCGAGGCCGCGCCTGACGGTCCGGTCATCGGATCGGGGACGGATGCCGGGGACCTCGACACCGCCGAGGTGACGGTCGAGGTCGAGGAGTCGACGACGTACTTCGTCGAGGTCACCGCCGAAGAGGGCGATCCGCAGGCGGGTCTCGTCGTGCTCTCGTGGCAGCCCGTCACGACTGCGGCCGCGCCGGTCGACCCCGCGTACAGCGCGCCCGAGATCCCGCTCGTCGGCACGACGGGTGAGAAGCCCCAGTCCAAGCTGTGGAATGCGAACGGCTCGTGGTGGGCCGTGCTCGCGTCCGCGAGCTCGCAGGCGCCCGGCACGTGGGTGTGGCGACGCGACGGAGGCGTGTGGTCGGCCGTGCACAAGGTGTCGGACCGCACGGATGTCCGCGCCGACGTCCTGCAGAGCGGCGACGTCGTCCACATCCTGCTCCACGGGCCGTCGACGAGCCTCGTGTCGCTGCAGTACGACGCGGACTCGCACAGCTACGTCCCGTGGGCGTCCCGCACGACGGCGACCTCGGTCTCGCTGCCGGGCAGCGAGACCGCCACGATCGACCTCGACAGCACGGGCCGCATGTGGCTGTCGACCGAGACGTCGAACCAGATCCAGGTGCGCTGGGCGGATGCCCCGTACTCCTCGTTCTCGTCGCCGATCACGGTCGCGACCGGCATCGCCGAGGACGACATCTCGCTCGTCGTCGCGCTTCCCGGCCGCATCGGCGTCTTCTGGTCGAACCAGAACACGGAGCGCTTCGGCTTCCGCACGCACGTCGACGGCACGTCGCCCTCGACGTGGACCGCTGACGAGGTGCCCGCAGGCTCGTCCGCCCTCAACGTGGGCAACGGCATGGCCGACGACCACATGAACGCGGCCGTGAGCTCGAACGGCACGCTGTACGTCGCGATCAAGACGTCGTACGACTCCGCGAACCGCACCGTGATCGGCCTGCTCGTGCGCCGGCCGAACGGCACGTGGGACCCCATCCGCGAGGTCGACCGCCGCGGCACGCGACCGAACGTCCTCATCGACGAGGCGACGGGCACGCTGCGGGTCATCTACACCGCGAGCGAGCAGCTGGACGACATGCTCGAGAAGGTCACGACGCTGTCGGATCTGAACTTCTCCGGCAACCCCGACGTCGTGCTCGACGGGTCGTACAACAACATCACCAGCACGAAGCGGAACGTCGGCGGGTCGGTGCTCGCCATGGCGGGCGGCGCGTCGTCAACGGGGACCGCGTCGCTCGCATGGCTCCACCCCGGTGCGCCGACGGCGAAGGACGTGAGCGCGTCCACCGAGCCGGCCACCGCCGTGTCGGCCCAGTTCGACGTGTCGTCGGCCGACCCGGTGGCGCAGGTGGAGATCGTCTCGCAGCCTGCCTCGGGATCGGTGTCGCTCTCGGGCGTCACGGGCTTCACGTACACGCCGACGGCGGGCTTCACGGGCCTCGACTCGTTCACGTACCGCGTGCGCGCAGGAACCCTGTGGTCCAACACGGCCACCGTGCACATCGCGGTCGCCGAAGACGCGAGCCTCATCGGCGCGTGGGAGCTCGACGAGGGTTCGGGCACGACGGTCGCCGACGCGTCGGTGTGGGGGCACAACGGCACGCTGCTCGGCAACGCGTCGTGGATCCCCGGTGTCGGCGGCGGTGGCGCGCTCAACCTCGACGGATCGAGTGGCCGGGTGTCGATCCCCGACAGCCCGGCGTTCCACGACGTCGAACAGCTGACCGTCGCGGCGTGGGTGCGCAGCGACAAGGTCGACACGCAGTACGTCGTGAAGAAGGCCGACGGCGGCGACGTCGACGGGTTCGAGCTCAGCTTCGCGTCTTCGGGTCGCCCGTACTTCCGCCTGAGCCACGCGACCTACGAGAACGCGTACCGACTCCAGGCGCCTGCGGCGACCCCCGCGGACGGCTCGACGTGGACTCACATCGTCGGCACGTTCGACGGCTCGATGATGCGCCTGTACCTCAACGGCGCGCAGGTCGCGAGCATGGCGGGCCCGCCCTCGATCGCCGACAACTCGCTGCCGCTCATGATCGGCGGCCAGCCGAGCGGCGGCTACAACCTCGACGGCGGCGTCGACGGCGTGCGTGTGTACGACCGCTCGCTGTCCGCTGCCGAGGTCGCGGAGCTCTTCGCGTCCGCATCCGGCGAGACGCCGACCCCGACCCCGACCCCCACGCCGACCCCGACCGAGCCGGCTGAGCCGGTCGAGCCGGGCGCGGCGGGCTTCTGGAGCTTCGACGAGGCATCCGGTTCGTCGGCGATCGACGCGTCGGGTCTCGGCAACGACGGCTCCGTCGGCTCCGGCGTGACGCGCGTCACGGGCAAGCTCGGCGGCGGGCTCGACTTCAACGGCACCTCGGGTCGCGTGACGGTGCCGGATGCCGCATCCCTCGACATCAGCGGACCGATCACGCTCGCGGCATGGGTGCGGCCCGACGCCACGAAGACCCAGTACATCGTCAAGAAGGCCGACGGCTACGCGACGGACGGCTACGAGCTGTCGATCGCCAGCACCGGACGACCGTTCTTCCGCCTCAACGAGGACACGAACGCGAACACCTACCGCGTGGACGCGCCGTCCGCGATCCCCGCGAACGGCTCGACGTGGACGCACGTCGTGGGCGTATACGACGGCGCGACCATCCGGCTGTACGTGAACGGCGTGCAGGTGGCGAGCAAGGCCGGGCCATCGTCGATCGCGACGAACAACCTGCCGCTCGTCATCGGCGACCAGCCCGCCGGCGGCTACGCCTTCGACGGACGGATCGACGAGGCGCGCGTGTACTCGCGCGCGCTGTCGGCGGCCGAGGTCACGACGCTGTTCACGACCGGCTCGACGGCGGGTGGCTCCACGCCGGAGCCGACTCCGGAGCCGACCCCGACCCCGACGCCGACTCCCACCCCGACCCCCACCCCGACCGAGCCGGTGGCAGCGGGCGTGTGGAGCTTCGACGAGGCCTCCGGCTCGACGGCCACCGACGCGTCGGGTCTCGGCAACAACGGCACGCTGGGTGCGGGCGTCTCCCGGGTCACCGGCAAGCTCGGCGGCGCGCTCGACTTCAACGGCACGATCGGTCGCGTGACGGTGCCGGATGCCGCGTCCCTCGACATCACCGGACCGCTGACCGTCTCGGCATGGGTGCGTCCCGACGCCACCAAGACGCAGTACATCGTGAAGAAGGCGGACGGCGGGACGACCGACGGGTACGAGCTGGCGATCGCGAGCAACGGCCGACCGTTCTTCCGCCTCAACGAGAAGACGAGCGCCAACACGTTCCGAGTCAACGCACCCGCGACGATTCCGACCGGCACATGGACACACCTGACGGGTGTGTACGACGGATCGACCATCCGCCTGTACGTGAACGGCGCGCAGGTCGCCTCGGAGGCCGGCCCGGCGTCGATCGCGAAGAACAACCTGCCCCTCGTGATCGGCGACCAGCCGGCGGGCGGCTTCGCGTTCGACGGGCGGATCGACGAGGCACATGTGTACTCGGGTGCGCTGTCGGCAGCCGAGGTCGAGGCGCTGTTCGCAGCGGGCTCCGCGCCGGCGCCGACACCGACTCCGACGCCGACGCCGACGCCGACGCCGAC